>CAQWMM010000046.1 GCA_948907985.1 uncultured Bacillota bacterium | reverse complement strand
TAATTATGAAAATGCTGTTAAATGTTTTAAGCAGGCGGCAGAGGCCGGTAATAATAATGCAAAGTATAATTTAGGCGTTTGTTATAGTAATGGTTATGGGGTTGAGTTGGACGATGAACAGGCGCTTAAATACTTTATGGCGGCAGAAAAGAAAGTTGCAGACGCTAAGGCATATGTAGGTTATTATACATATTGCGGCTGGGGAGGTTTGGAGATTGATAAAGATGCAGGACTGAAATTATTAAAGACTGCGCAAAAACAGGGTAGCGTTATGTCATTATATTTTCTGTCAATTTATTATTTTGAAGAAGAAGAGTTAAATAATCATTATGAGCGTGCAATAAGTTTTGCGCAGGAGGCCATTGACGCCGGTTATGATAAGGCCTATGGTATTTTAGGTTTGTGTTATTATAATGACGACTCTCCGGTGCATGATTATGGTAAGGCGTACGATTATTTTTCTCAAGGGGCAGAAGTAGAAGATGGCTTTAGTCTGTATGGTTTGGGACTTTGTTATCGCTATGGATATATTGTTAATAAAGATTTCAGTAAGGCGGCTGAATATTATAAGCTTGCTGCTAAAAATGGCAACGCTTATGCCAATTATCTTTTGGGAGATTGTTATTACTATGGCAACGGTGTAGAGAAAAATTATGACGAGGCCTTTAAGTATTATAATATTGCTGGCAATAGAAGAAATAGCAATGCTATAAATATGTTGGGTATATGTTATGAAAATGGTTATGGTTGCAATATGGATATACGTAAGGCCTTTACTTTATATGAAAAAGCAGCTGAAATGGGGAATATTACCGCACAAGTTAACTTGGGATCATGTTATTATAATGGAACAGGAACAGAGAAAGATTATGAAAAAGCTGTTAATTTGTTTATGCAAGCGGCGGAACAAAATAATGCTAGGGCGCAAAATTATATGGGGCTGTGTTATAAGAATGGGCGAGGCGTTGAACAGAGCGATGAGCTGGCTCAGGAATGGTATACTAAAGCAGTGGAACAGGATTATGTTTATGCAGAAAATAATTTAGGCTGGTTATTTTATGAACAAGAAAAATATGCTGATGCCTTTGAGTTGTTTAATAAGGCAGTTAAACATGATTATGTAAACTCGCAGTATGGTATGGGGCAATGTTTTTATTATGGTCGTGGTACAGAACAAAATTATGAACAGGCCAGATTATGGTACGAAAAAGCGGCGGCCCAAGATCATATTAAATCTATGGTGCAATTGGGGCATATTTATTATTATGGTCGTGGACTTGAAGCTGATCAGCCAGCAGCGATTCAGTGGTATCAAAAGGCAGCTGATTTAAAGTCAGCGGAGGCTCAATATATGTTGGGAGTTTGTTATGAACGCGGCTATGGTGTTGCGCAGGATCAAAAGCAAGCTTTAGGCTGGTATGAAAAAGCTGCTAAGCAGGGATATGCTGAGGCACAGAGCAATTTAGGGGTTATGTATTATTTTGGTCGTGGCACAGATGTGGATTTAGTTCTTGCTGCCGAATGGTTGGAAAAAGCGGCAAAACAAAACCATGCTTATTCACAATACTTTATAGGTTATTGTTACGAGTATGGTAAAGGAGTTCAGCAGGATATATCTCAGGCTGTGGAATGGTATACGAAAGGCACTGAAAGCAATTATGCTGCGGCACAAAGAAGTCTTGGTGATTGCTATTTATATGGTAAGGGATTGGATGTAGATTATAAGCAGGCGGTTTATTGGTATGAACTTGCGGCTAATCAAGATAATGCTACTGCTTTGCATAGATTAGGCGAGTGCTATGAGCACGGCTGGGGAGTTGATGCTAATATTGATAGGGCGAATGAATATTATGCTTTAGCTGTTCAAAAAGGCTATGAAGAGTGAAAATCAAAGTAAATTGTAATATATATAATAACGTAAAAAGAGCGGAAATGCCGGAAAAGAGTTTGTTTATCTGGCATTTCTGTTCTTTTGCTGTTTTATTTTCCGTTGTTAGAGTACAGATTGAAAGCGTAGAAGTTGCTGCAATGTAAGTGGTCCTGGGTGCGTTCCAATATTTCGCCGAAAGTCTTTAATAATGGATATAACCAGCCAATTTTATATAAAAAAAGGGGTTTTATATGATTGCGGCTTCTGTTTTTTTAGCAGTTTTGAGCGGTGAACAGAAAAATGTGGGTATCTGTTTGCTGGCAGTTGCAAGTTTTTTATTCAAAAAAAGCAAAGAAAAGCGCATTGCCGCTTGATAATTTAGCAATTTAAAAGTATAATATTATCAAATAGCAGCAAAAAACACGTTTGCCACTTTAAGTAGTATAGATGTAACTGGCCTTTGCTTGTAATATGCTATGTAACATATTCGCTGTTTGGCATAAAATTTTGATGATGGGTTTTTTTATTGCTACGCTTTTTATGTTATTTATAGAATTAAAAATTTTTACCAGAGAGCGAATATATAAACAGGGCAAAAAGGATCGACGGCTGACAAAATTGGCCGTCATACACATAAAATTTTAGTTTTGTTCACAGAAAGTTCAGATAAGCCACAGCTAATCTTGAAAAAGGCATGTTAAAATGGTAAATAGTATATTGTAAGTAAAAATGGAGGAGGTTCAAATGTCTAAAATTTCCCAAATTGCCCAAAAGGGCAAAAGCAAATGGAGCGGCTTGAGCAGAAAGAAGAAGCTGGCTTTGGCGGCTGTTGTGGTAGTCTTGCTGCTGGCGTGCTCCAAAATTCCGGGGGCGTTGGCCGGCCCGGCGCCGCAAGCTCCGGAATATTTTTATCAGCCGGTGGAGCGCCACAGCATTGTGTCCAGTCTGGAGGGCACCGGCACTGTGCAGCCGGTTAATTCCTATACGGTCAAGGCTTTGGTTACCGGCGATGTGTTAAACGCTCCTTTTGAAGAGGGCGATGTGATCGAGGCCGGGGCGCTGCTTTTCCAGATTGATCCGGATCGCGCTAAAAACAGCTACACCCAAAGTCAGCTTGGCCTGCAATCCGCCCAGGAAGAGGCGGCCAAGCTGAATGTGCAGGCCGACGGGGCCGGTCAGATTGTGAAAATCAATTATGAGCAGGGCGAAAGCGTTAGCCCGGGCAGCGTGTTGATTGAATTGCAGGACCGGCAGAATATGCTGCTGAAAGTGCCTTTTTTGACAACCGAGGCTGAGCAGCTGCAAGCCGGCCAGCAGGCCGAGGTGATTATGCAGAGCACGGGCGAGCGTTTTTCCGGCACTATCCGGGAAGTTTCCGGCGTGCAGCAGGTGGGCGCGGGCGGCACCTTAACCCATGAGGTAAGTATTTTGGTGCAGAACCCCGGCGGCCTGACGGAAGGTATGCTGGCTACGGCCGAGGCCGGCGGTTTTGTCTGCGCGGGCAGCGGAACTTTTGAATACCGCCACAGCGAGAGTATTGCCGCCGAGGTTAGCGGCGACGTGGCTGAGGTTTTGGTGCGGGAGGGCGATATTGTCGAGGCCGGCCAGACTTTGCTGCGTCTAAGTTCTTCCAGCGTGCAGAACAATCTGAAAAACGCCCAGCTCAGTCTGGATAACGCCCAGGCGCAGTTGGACGAATACACGATTACTTCGCCGATTGCCGGCACCGTGATTGAAAAGAAATTTGAAAAAGGCGATACGATTGATTCCAACAATAACGCCAGCGAAATGGCAATTATTTATGATATGACCCAGCTGGAGTTTACCATGAATATTGACGAGCTGGACGTGGGGCGGCTTCAGGTGGGGCAGACAGTCAAGGTTACCGCCGATGCTCTGGAGGGGCAGGAGTTTGAGGGCTACGTCAGCAAAATCAGTATCAACGGCAAAAGCGCCAACGGCGTTACCACCTATCCGGTTACGGTTAAGCTGGACGAATACGGCAATTTGCTGCCCGGTATGAACGTTAACGCCGAGATTATTGTCAGCAGCGCCGAGGATGTTTTGGCGGTGCCGATGGGCGCGGTAATGCGCGGCAACCTGATTATGGTGGAAGGAACGGAAAGCGACGTGGAGCCGCCGGCTGGCCAGACGGCGCCGGAGGGTTATGTTTGGCGCGAGGTTGAGCTGGGCGTTAACGACGACGAATACATAGAAATCACCTCTGGCCTGGAGGAGGGCGAAATGATTGCGGTGCCGGCCAACGGTATGATGCAGGATGGCATGGGCGGCCCTGGCGGCCCGAGAGGCGACGGCAGCGTTGAAGTTTCCGTAGTCGGTTAAGGGGGCGAGCCTATGCAGGAAATAAGTAACACCCCGAATGAGCAGGATGTTTTAATTAAATTGCAGGATGTGTATAAAATTTATCAGATGGGCGACAGCGAGGTGCACGCCTTGGAC
The DNA here is from genome assembly GCA_948907985.1 of uncultured Bacillota bacterium. Classification (GTDB taxonomy): domain Bacteria; phylum Bacillota; class Dehalobacteriia; order UBA4068; family UBA4997; genus Avidehalobacter. Next base: position 10,348 of record CAQWMM010000046.1, on the reverse strand, counting down.
GGTGTTAGTCTGGAAATTCGGCGCGGCGAGTTCGTGGCGATTGTAGGCCAGAGCGGCAGCGGCAAATCCACCTGCATGAATATTATCGGCTGCCTGGATGTGCCGACCTCCGGTAAATACTATCTGAACGGCGTGGATGTTTCGACCATGAAAGACGACGAACAGGCGCAGATCCGCAACAAAATGCTGGGTTTTATCTTTCAGCAGTATAATCTGATTCCCAAACTGAATTTGTGCGAGAATGTGGAGCTGCCCCTGCTTTATGCCGGCGTGCCGCCGGCGGAGCGCCAACGGCGCGCCATGGCCTCGCTGGCGCGGGTGGGGCTGGAGGAAAAGGCGCAGAATTTGCCCAGCCAGCTTTCCGGCGGCCAACAGCAGCGGGTTTCTATTGCCCGAGCGCTGGCCGGCGACCCACCGGTGATTTTGGCCGACGAACCCACCGGCGCGCTGGACAGCCACACCGGACGCGAGGTTTTGAGCTTTTTACAAAAGCTGCACCATGGCGGCAACACCATTGTGTTGATTACGCATGATAACTCGATTGCCCGGCAGGCGCAGCGCATTGTGCGGCTGGCCGATGGTAAAATAATTTATGACGGCGCTGCTGACCGGCCGGAGGCGGTGGTTTCGGCCTTTGAAATGCCGGAAGAAGTTATGCCAGAAACGGCGGAGGAGGCGGTTTAATGGATATTGGGCAAGCGTTTAAAATGTCGTTTAAGAGCCTGATGGCCAGCAAACTGCGTTCAATCCTCACCATGCTGGGTATTATTATCGGCGTAGCCGCGGTTATTGCGATTATGAGTATCGGCCAGGGCTTGATGAACAGCGTGAACGAGATGTTCAGCAGCCTGGGCAGCAATATCATCCAGGTGGGGCTGTATGTGCGCGGCGAATCTAACCGTACGGTTACCGTGAACGATATGTACGACTTTGTCAATGAAAATCAGGAGCTGCTCTGCGATTTAAGCCCGATTGTTTCGGTGCAGGGGCAGGTGAAGTGCGGCAGTGAGGTGCTGGAAAGAACTTATGTGAACGGTGTTAGCGAATCCTATGATAGCCTGGAACTGCTCAAGATGAGCGAGGGGCGGTTTTTGCAGTATGTGGACGTGGTGCGCAAGGAAAAGGTCTGTGTGGTTGGCACTTATATTGTCGATAACTTTTTGGACGGCGACGGCATGGGCAAGATTGTTAAAATAAACGGCGAGAATTTTACGGTAATCGGCGTGATTGAGCAGCGGGGGGATAACACCGAGCGCAGTGATGATAACCAGATTTTTATTCCCTATACCAACGCTTTGAAGATTAACGGCACCAATTTTGTAGAGAGCTATGGTGTGAATGCCACCAGCAAAGAAAATATCGCGGCGGCCCGTTTGGCGCTTGAAACTTTTCTGGAAGAAAAACTTTCCGGCGATGGTTTTTATTATGTGGAAAGCTTGAGCGAGATGCTGGAGGAATACAACAAAATGCAGAACACTATTGTTACGGTGCTGGCGGCGATTGCCGGTATATCCCTGTTGGTTGGCGGCATTGGTATTATGAACATTATGTTGGTATCCGTAACCGAACGCACGCGGGAAATTGGTATCCGCAAATCTTTGGGCGCGCGCCGGCGGGACATTCGGCTGCAATTCATTATTGAGGCGGCCAGCACCAGCGCGATTGGCGGGGTGATTGGCATTGTGTTGGGCTCGGCCGTTGGTATGGTGGCGGGCGTGTTGATGAAGACCACGATTACGCCAACTTTAAGCCCGATTTTGCTCTCGTTTGGTATTTCGGTGGGCATTGGCATTATCTTTGGTTATTTGCCTGCTAATAAGGCCGCGAAGCTGAACCCCATTGACGCTTTACGTTATGACTAAGAAGCTCAATAGCGTATGCCCTCTCAGTCTATTTACTTAACGTAAATAGACAGCTCCCCCAGAGGGGGAGCCAGGACTTACAAGCGAAATGACTTGCCTCTCCCTTTGACGTAGGCACCCAGCAACGCCGGGTAGGGAGAGGTGGCATCCAGCAAAGCTGGATGACGGAGAGGGCGTGGAGCGGCTTTTAATTGATAGAGGGTGTTAATTGCTGGGTTGGGCAAAATATATCATAATAAATAAGGAGTATAATAATATGAAATATAAATTATTACCGGCGCTGCTTTTGGCCTTTGCTATAACGTTGCTGCCGGGAGTGGCGAGCGTAGCGAATGCGGCGATTGAATCCGGCGCTGCCGGTGCAGGTGGCAGTCATGCGCAGGGCCAGGCGCTGAATGAGAGCAGCATTTTGAACGTGCTGGCGGCTTTGGAGGTTATGACCGGCGACGAAAGCGGCAGCCTGAATTTAAGCTCGCCGGTAACCCGCGCCGAGTTTACCAAAATGGTATTGGCGGCCAGCAAGGCCAAGGATATGGTGGAAAGCCAGGCCAGTTTTTCGCCTTATGGCGACGTAACGCGCAGCCACTGGGCGGCTGGTTATATTAAAACCGCGCGCGATCTGGGGCTGATCAGCGGCTATCTGGACGGCACTTTTAAGCCGGACGCTGGGGTTCGGCTGGCCGAGGCGGTTACGGTGGCCCTGAAAAATCTGGGCTACACCGAAGCCGATTTTGCCGGAACTTATCCCACCGGCCAGATGTCGCTTTACCATTCTTTAAGCCTGGACGACGGTTTGAGCCTGACCGATCCGGAGGCCGAACTGACACGCCGCGACTGTGCTTATCTGATTTATAATATGCTGAACGCCAAAACCAAGGACGGCCAGATTTTGGCGCAAACCTTGGGTTATAATCTGGACGGCAGCAGCAAAATTGATTATCTGGGCCTGTTGAATGATAAAATATCCGGCCCCTTTGTGGTGGCGGACAGCGCCTGGGCCAGCCGTCTGGGTTTTGAGCCGTCCACTGTCTACCGCAACGATGCGGCCAGTTCAAGCGCTGCTGTGCAGGTGAACGACGTAATCTATTATTCCAGCGCGATGCGCACTGTTTGGGCGTATAACAAGCAGCGCACCGGTACTTATGAGGCCGCGGCCCCGGACCGCACCAGCCCTGCCAGCGTTACGATTTCCGGCGTGCAGTATAACGTTGGCTCTTCCGAGGCGGCCTATGCGCTTTCGGTTTTGGGCGGCCACAGTCTGGGCGAGAGTTTGACGGTGCTGCTGGGCCGGGACGACAGCATTGTGGCAGTTTTGGGAGCGTCCGGCGGCGTTGTGGCGGGCAACCCGGCCAGCGCTGTTAACAGCGAGCTTTGCGGCGTAATTGTGGGCGTAGGCTCCAAAAATTATAACGACAGCTCCGGCAACAGTCAGGTTAACGAATACATTCAGGTTATGGCCACCGACGGCCAGATTTATGATGTTTCCACCAATCGGGGCTATAACGTGGGCGCGCTGGTTAAGGTGCGCACTTCCGGCGGCGGCAACTCTATTTCCGGCCTGAACAGCGGCGCCGCCGGCAAGCTTAGCGGTACGATTAACGCCGAGGCCAGCCGTATTGGCAACCGGGAATTATCCGCCAATGTGGAGATTTTGGACGTGTATCAGAACTTAAGCGGCGCGGCTAAACGGGTTAAGGCGGTTAAGCTGCACCGCAGCCGTCTGGCCGGTGTTCGGCTGAACGCTGATGATGTAATTTACTGGGAACAGGACGAAGACGGCTACATCAGCAAGTTGATTTTGAACAACGTCAGCGGCGATATGTTTACCTATGGCATTTTGCAGGACGTTCAGGAGGACGGCAGCAGCGGCAGCTATAAATATATTGCTAACGGCCAGGCCCAGACTATGGGCAGCCCGAATGTGTCCTACAATGTTAAAGAGGGGCCGTTTGCACTGCTGAACATTGATAACTCGGTAGCGGGCATTTACAATTTGAGCGGCACGGCGGTACAGTCTATCGACAGCGCCAACAGTATCACCGACAGCAGCGGCCAAAGCTGGCTGTTAAGCGACAGCGCCCAGATTTATGAAAAGCGCGGCGGCGAATACTATTTGACCAGTCTAAACTTGTTGAACACCGGCGATTATGATCTGCGGGCTTATTATGACCAGAGCGCCAATGCCGGCGGCAGAATCAGAATTATTATTGCTAACGCCAAATAGCGGGGTATCAGAAAATTATGGCAAAAATGCGTTTGGATATGCTTTTAGTGGAGCGGGGGCTTTTCCCCAGCCGCGAGCAGGCGCGGACGGCGATTATGTCGCGCAAAGTCAGCGTGGACGGGCAGATTGTGGATAAGGCCGGGGCGCAGGTGCGCCCGGAAGCGGCCTTGCAGGTTAGCGGCGGCCAGCTGCCCTTTGTCAGCCGGGGCGGCCTAAAGCTGGCTAAGGCCGTGCAATGCTTTGGGCTTGATTTCCGCGGGCTGGTGGTGGCGGATATAGGCGCGAGCACCGGCGGCTTTACAGACTGCGCCCTGCAAAACGGCGCGGCCAGAGTTTACGCGGTGGACGTGGGTTATGGCCAGCTGGCCTGGAAACTGCGCCAGGACGAGCGCGTGGTGGTGTTGGAGAAAACCAACGCCCGTTATCTGGGGCGGGAGCAAATCCCGGAGCCTTTGGACGCGGCCACCATTGACGCGGCTTTTATCTCTCTGGGTAAATTGCTGCCGGCGCTTTATCCCTTGCTGAAACCCGCGGGGTTTGTGGTGGCCTTAATTAAACCGCAGTTTGAGGCCGGGCGCGACAAGGTGGGCAAAAAGGGTGTGGTGCGCGACGCGGCGGTGCATTTGCAGGTGATTGCAGACGTGCAGGCTGCCGCCGCTGCCTTGGGCTTTGTTTGCCTGGGGCTGGATTACTCGCCGATTAAAGGGCCGGAGGGCAATATTGAATATCTGTTGTGGCTGGGCAAGCAGCCGGGCGAGCAAGCCGCGGCGCAGCCGGCGGCGGTGGTTTCGGCGGCCTTTGCCGACTTGAATAAGGTTGAAAATATGCACGAAAATTAAATATAAGCCGGGGAGGGCCGCAGATTTTAGCCTTTCCCGGCTAAATTATTTTAAGATAATTTGCAAAAATACTTGACAAATTGCTAAAAAAAACATATTGTATATATAGGTGTATATTGTGTATAAAAATTAAACGGAAAAGAGGTTGTGCTATGGCCAGGGCGATTAATAGAGTGGTGTTTTTGCTTAACGAACATAAAGCCTGGGGGGTTAAGGCGGCCTGCACGGCGGCGGCCCTGCTGGAATCCCAGGGGGTGGAGCTTATGTTGCCGGAGAAGGGTGAACTGCCGGGTTATTCCGGCCACCGGCCGGAGGTTTTGCTGGCGGATTTACAGAACTTGCCCCAGGAGAATTGGCCGCAGCTGGCGGTGATTTTTGGCGGCGACGGAACGCTGATTGCGGCGGCCAGGGCGCTTTCCCGGCTGGATATTCCGCTGGTGGGCGTTAATATGGGCAATTTGGGTTTTTTGATGTCGCTGGAGCCTGAGGGGATGCCGCATAATCTGTTGCGTCTGGTGCAGGGCGAATATTTTCTGGAGCCGCGTATTCAGGTTTTCGGCCAGGTTTGGCGCGACGGCGAGGCAATCTCGGAGGGGGTCGCCCAGAACGATATTGTAATCAATAACGGCAATATCAGCCGGATGATTGATATAAAGGTCTGGATTGACGGTATTCTGGCGGTGGAGATGAAAGGCGACGGGCTGATTGTGGCTACACCCACCGGCTCCACAGCTTATTCGCTTTCGGCCGGCGGTTCAATCGTGCTGCCGGAAACCGAAGTTATGCTGATTACGCCGGTGGCGGCGCATAACTTATATTCCCGGCCGATGGTGGTTTCGGCCAAGAGCAATATTATGCTGCGCGTCAGCAGCGCGGCAGAGTCCGCCAAACTTGCCTATGACGGCCAGCAGTTTCAGGATATTGCCAACGGCGATGTGATTGAAGTGCGTCGCTTTGAACACCCGGCGATTTTTGTCTGGCCGGAGCGGGGTATGTTTTTGAAAAAACTGAAAAGCAAATTACTGGCGGAATAACCGCCGTTTGTTGTGGATATTGCAGAAATATTGTAAAAAAGCAAAAAAGGAGATCTGCCCGAATGAAGAACAAAAGACACCGCATGATCAGAGAGATTGTGGAAAATCAGAATATCGAAACCCAGCTTCAGCTTACCCAGGAACTGCGCAATTTTGGCTTTGACGTAACCCAGGCCACAATTTCGCGCGATATTAAGGAACTTGGGCTGATTAAGGTAGTTTCCGGCGAGAACACTTTTCGCTATAGCCTGCCCACCGCGGTGGTGGTGAACAATGTGGACCGCTCGCGCCGGATGTTTCGGGATAATGTGCTGAAAGTGGCGGCCTCGGAAAATATTGTGCTGCTGAAAACTCTGCCGGGGATGGCGCAGGCGGTGGCCGCCTGTCTGGACGGTATGAACTGGGAAACGCTGCTTGGCTCGGTGGCTGGCGACGATACCATTTTTGCTTTGACCACCAATAGTCAGGCGGCGGGGGATTTGGCACAGCGTCTGCATGAATATGTTGAGTAAAAAATAAAAAAAGGTTGATGTCAGGATGTTTGCGGAGCTTTATATTGAAAATCTGGCTTTGATTGAAAAAACTTCTTTAATATGGCAGCCGGGGCTTAATGTGCTTTCCGGCGAAACCGGCGCGGGCAAGTCCATGCTGCTGGACGCGGTGTCCATGCTGCTGGGCAGCCGCGCCGGCAAAGAGCAGGTGCGCCGCGGGGCAGAACGCTGCCGGGTGCAGGGGGTGTTTCTGCCGCCTTTTTCCGCCGCTTTGCGCCAAAAACTGGCAGAGTTTGGGCTGGATGAGGCCGCCGATGAAGATGAAATGATTTTAAGCCGCGAGGTTGCGGCGGCGGGGCGTTCCACCTGCCGCATTAATATGCAGCCGGTGCCGCTGGCCGTGCTGAAAACGGTTGGCCGTCTGCTAATCAATATCCACGGGCAGAGCGAGCACGTCAGCCTGTTGGAGCCGGAAAAGCAGCTGCACCTGCTGGACAGCTTTGGCGGCGAGGCGATCACCGCCCAGCGGCAAGTTGTCGCCGAGGCTTATCATAGCTGGCAGCAGGCGGCTAAACAGCTGGCGAAGATTAAGCAGGAAACCTCGGATGATGCGGAGCGGCGGCGTTTTTTGCAGTTTCAGATTGAAGAATTGGAGGCCGCCAAAATCTGCCCCGGCGAAACCGACGAACTGAAAAAGGAGGCGGCCGGTCTGGAGAGCGTGCAGCAGCGCAGCGGCCACGCCGGGCGGGCTTATGGGGCGCTTTATGCCGGTAAAAATGCGGCGCTGTCTTCCTTATCCGAGGCGGTGGACGAGCTGGAGGAACTTAAACGGATTGACGAATCGGTGGAGCCTTTGCAAACGCGCTTGCAGGGGTTGTATTATGAACTGGAGGACGCCGCGGTGGAACTGCGCGATTATCGCGAGGCTATTGTGGACGACCCGGAACGGTTGGAGGAGATTAACAGCCGCTTGTTTGCCTTAAAAGTGTTGGGCAAAAAATATAATGCCGATGAGCAGCGTCTGTTGGAAATTTTGGAGGAAAACAAACAGGAACTTGACCGGCGGGAAAACCGCGACGATTATATTGCCGATTTGACCGCGCAGGAACAAAAGCTGGCGGCGGTTTATCAACAGGCGGCGGCCATTTTGCATGAACAGAGAGCCAAAGCCGGCGAAGATTTGGCCGCCAAAATTACGGCGGAACTGAAATATTTGCAGATGTCCAAGGCGCAGTTTGCTGTTGATTTGCTGCCGAAAGCGCCGTCGGCGGACGGCGGCGAAGAAGTGCAGTTTATGATTAGCCCCAATCCCGGCGAGGAAATGAAACCGGTGGCGCGGATTGCCTCCGGCGGTGAAATGTCGCGTATTATGCTGGCAATCAAGGTGATTTTGGCCAGCCTGGACGAGGTGCCCACCCTGATTTTTGATGAGATTGACACCGGACTTGGCGGCCGCGCTTTGGGCAGTGTGGCGGAAAAGCTGGTGGAGGTGGCGCGCTCCACCCAGGCGATTTGCGTAACCCATGCGCCGGTGCTGGCGGCCTATGCGGATAACAACCTGCTGGTGGAAAAGCACGAACAGGAGGGGCGCACTGTTACCACCGTGCAGGAGTTGGCCGGCGAGGCCAAAGTTATGGAAATTGGCCGGATGCTGGCGGGGGACAAGGTAACGGATACCACGCGCCGCCAGGCCGAGGAATTGATTGAGGCCGGGCAAAAAATAAGGCAGGATATGATATGACAGTTATACAATGGTATCCAGGCAAAAAAATATTTTAATTTTTTATTAGTTTTTTTGATATAAATGTTTTTGATAAAGTAGGTTATTATATGACAGTAATTCAATGGTATCCCGGCCATATGGCCAAAGCTAAGCGGCAAATGCAGGAGGATATGCGCATTGTGGATATGTCGCTGGTGGTGCTGGACGCGCGTATTCCTCAATCCAGTTATAATCCGGATTTTGACCGGATTTTATACCAAAAGCCGGTGCTGATGGTGCTGAATAAGCGCGACCTGGCCGACAGCGCCGCCACGAAACGCTGGCTGAAAGCTTTGCCGCAGGCTAAAGAGAACTGCGTGGGCGCGGTGGCGATCAACGCCCAGCAAACCCAGGGAGTAAAGGAGTTGGAACGTCAGATTATGCAGGCGGCCCAGCCGCTTTTTGCCGCGCTGGCGGCCAAGGGGCGGCGCAAAAGGCCGGTGCGGGTTATGGTGGCCGGAGCGCCTAACACCGGCAAAAGCACTTTGATTAATTCACTGTTGCCCAAGGCCACCGCCAAAACCGGCAACAAACCGGGGGTAACGCGGGGCAAACAATGGGTGCGCCTGGGCGAGCAGATTGAACTTTTGGATACGCCCGGCGTACTGTGGCCGAAGTTTGAACAACCGGAAGTGGCCTTTCGGTTGGCGGTAACCGGGGCGATCAGCGAAACGGTTTACGACTATTATCAGGTGGCCTTGCAGCTGTTAGCCTGGCTTTTGCAGCATGGGGCGGAGCAGCTGGCGGCGCGCTATAAAATGGCGGCGGCGGATTTGACACAGCCGCCGGAGCTGGTGCTGGAGGCGGTGGGCCGCGCGCGGGGATTGTTGGCGGCGGGCGGCCAGGTGCGCCTGGAAGAAACCGCCCGCCTGCTGTTGGCAGAGTTCCGCAATGGCAAAATCGGCCAATTTACGCTTGATGCAATTTAAGAGGTATTTTTATGCGTGTGCAGGATATTGCGCCGGAGCACTGGCAGACAGCCGGCGTGGGCGACGGTCTGTTGGAACCGGAATTTTTGGCTGCCGAGGGTTCGGCGGAGGCGGAGCGTTTGCAGAATATGCTGGGCTATGAGCGGCAAATTTGGCAGGGCGGGGCGCAGCTGGCCGCCGGGCTGGACGAGGTGGGCCGGGGGCCGGTTGCCGGGCCGGTGGTTACGGCGGCGGTTATTTGGCGGCCCGGTTTGCTGCTGGCCGGGGTTAATGATTCTAAAAAGCTTTCCGCCAAAAAACGCTGTGCGCTGGAGCCGCTGATTAAACGGGCGGCGGTGGCCTGGGCGATTGGGGCGGTGGGCGTGCGGGAGATTGACCGGTATAATATTTTGCAGGCCACCAAAATGGCCATGCTGCGGGCGGTCAGCCGGCTGCCGCTTAAACCTCAACATTTGCTGCTGGACGCTCTGCGTCTGGCAAATATGCCGCTGCCGCCGCTGCTTGTCTGGCAGAATTTGGCGCAATATGCGCGGCTGCCGCAGACGGCGCTGATTAAGGGCGACGCTAAAAGCATGAGCATTGCCGCGGCCAGCATTTTAGCCAAATGCCACCGCGACCGGATGATGCAGGTTTATGATGAAATTTATCCCGGCTACGATTTAGCGCAAAATGCCGGCTATCCTACGCCGGCGCATAAACGGGCGGTTTGGGCGTTGGGGCGTTCGCCGATTCATCGGAGCAGTTTTGTTTTGCGCCCGATCAAAGGGGAGTAGAAGATATGCGGGGTTATCATTATGTGCCGCGCTGGCTGAAAATAACGCTGGCGGCGCTGATTGTGCTGATGGTTCTGCTGCCTTTTGCGCCGCATAAGATGCTTAAGAGTGGCGCGCCGCTGGACTATGTGGCCTGCCAATACTATTCTTATGGGCAGCCGCATGGCGAATATCTGACGCTGACTTGGGAGCAGTCCCAGGAACTGCTGGATATTTTGCAAGGGCTTTGGTGTTATCGCGTTTGGGGCGAGGACAAATTTTTTCTGGACGATGTAGTGCTGGAAATCACTTTGCAATATCAGGACCGGCCGCTGCACATTATGCTGGGCAGGCGCGATTGGTGTTATGCCGGCAACGGTATTTTTCAGCAGTTCGATATTATCGGCGAGAGTTTCGCCTATTCGGTGGCTACGGGCAGCTACGACTGGTATGTG
>CAQWMM010000045.1 GCA_948907985.1 uncultured Bacillota bacterium | reverse complement strand
CCTTGCATTTAGCGTTCGGATATGATATATTATCAATATATAGTGGTTGTGGAAAGTTGAAAAAAGGTATACCTTTTTGTAACCCTATTCTTTTTTCCACCACTATGTTTTTACAAAAAGACGGAGCGTTTTTATTAAGGAGGATGAGCTTATGTTGTCTTTAACTGTGAAAGCCGGGGATTACATAACAATCGGCGACAACGTGGTTATTCAAATGCTGAAAGTCGGCGACGTGTGCCGGGTGGCGATTGACGCGCCCAGAGAAATGGCGATTGAACGCGCCAAAGTACACGAGCAAAGGGCGGAAACGCCGGAGTGTATCCGCAGGCTAAGGGAGAAGTACGGGAATTAATTTGCTCACTTTGTGGGGGCAAAGCAAAAAAACGCTTTCATTCAAACTACCACCTTTTTGTAACTTTCGCGAGGTTGCATTAGGGTAGTTTGCTTGAAATATATTTGGGTTTGCTGTGCTTGACTGACCGGCCGTAAGTTGGGCGGGGAAAACTCAAAGGATTACATAAGCCTACGGCTTATGTATGGTTCGCACTAGGCTCTGCCTGCGTCTAGCTGTGCTGGACTTGTCAGTCGCCAAGTGCTCACACATTGGCGGCAAGAGGGAAATTGCCGCAATTACAAAATAAAATTTATTTAAATTTTTTAGGAGGGAAACCTAATGCGTATTCAACACAACATTATGGCGATGAACGCCTATCGTAACTATTCTAACAACACCAAGTCTTTGTCTAAGAATTTGGAGAAATTGTCATCCGGTTACAAAATTAACCGTGCTGGCGACGATGCTGCCGGTCTGGCAATCTCCGAAAAAATGCGTGCTCAGATTACCGGTTTGGAAGCCGCCCAGAAGAACGTTAAGGACGGCCTCTCCCTGGTAAACACCGCTGAGGGCGCTTTGCAGGAAGTTCAGGACATGCTGAACCGTATGGTTTATCTGGCGCAGGAATCTGCCAACGGCACATTTGACAACCCGGTTGACCGCAAAGCTTTGCAGTCTGAGGTTGAACAGCTGAAGTCTGAAATTGACCGTATCGCTGACAGTGCTAACTTCAACGGCATTAAGCTGTTGGACGGCTCTTTGGGCGGCGGCAAGATTTCTAACAATGGTGCAACTTTCCTTGGTTCTAATATTGTAGAATTTTCTGCTGCTAAGACTACAGGTGCAGCTATCAAGAAAGATCTAAGTTCCGCTATTAGTGCTTCAGTTGACACTTTCACAGTTGATGGTCAGACATTGAAGATTGACTGGAACAAGGGTGATGCCAAGAAGCTGTATGATAAGATTGTTGTTAACCAGACTAATACTTCTGATCAGGGTTTTGAGGGTTTGGCTGAAGATTTAACCAATCTGTTCAATAATGAAATGAAGGCCCAGGGCTTAACCGGTGAAGTAAAGGTTACAGCAGCTGCTGGCGGTATATTCTCTCTGGAGAGTACTAATGAATCCGCAACTGGTTCCATTGGCTGGACTGGCAGCGACCTTGCACAGGCTAATGCAACCAAGAGCTTAGGTACTGCATTGTTCTCTGCAACAGCTGGTACTGGTGCGGTAGTTGAAGCGGATAAGAAATTACCTACTGCTATTGCTGCTGGTGAGTTCAATATGACTATCAATGGTACTACTGTCCAAGCTACTTATGCAGGCAACGCTAAGGATGATACTTTGGCTACTGTTGCTACTGCTGTGCAGACTTCGATTCAAAATGCGGTTGATGCCTATAACACCGCTATGGGTTATGCTGACAATACTATTCCCGGTTTCTTGACATCTAGCGACTTTACCGTTGAGGCAGATGTCAGCGGCGGCCTGAAAGTTGTTTATGGCGGCAAAAACGATGTTACTTTCGGTTTCACCGAGAGTGATGACGCTACCACCGGTAAACCGGGCAAAACAGCTGGTTTGTTGGGTTTGGCTGGCGGCACCAGCAGAAGCGGTGGCGCAGGCGGCCTGACCTTGCAGATTGGCGACAGCTCCGACAGCTACAACCAGTTGCAGGTTAACGTTAAGGATATGCACGTTTACGCTATGGGCATTGCCAATATTGACATTGGTAACCAGAGCGGCGCACAAGCGGCGGTTGACGTTATCAAGAACGCTATCAACTATGTATCTTCGGTTCGTGGTGATTTGGGCGCTATCAGCAACCGTTTGGATCATACCATGAACAACTTGGGCGTAATGCGCGAGAACATCCAGGACGCTGAATCCAACATCCGCGATACCGACGTAGCTGATGAGATGATGGCTTACACCAAGAACAACATCTTGGTACAGTCCGCTCAGGCTATGTTGGCGCAGGCTAACCAGGTGCCGCAGGGCGTTCTGCAGCTGTTACAGTAATTTATCGCTATAATGAAATGAGGTCTGTTTATGGACATCATGAATAGCATTGCCGCCGGTTACGGCGCGCTGAAAAATGCCCAGGTGGAACAGCAATATTCAATTTCTGTGCAGAAAAAGGCCATGGACGTTGAGGAATTGGCCTTGCAGGAATTACAGGAAATGCTGCCGCCTAGTCCATATAATTTGGATGTTCGGGCATAGTGCGTGTTGATTTCCGGATAAAAATTAATGGGGCGGACTGCAAAAGGTTCGCTCCATTCTTTTAAAAATAGCAATTTATGTGTTGAAAGGCGGTATATTAGTATGGCTGAAAAAAAGCAAAAACCCCTGTTGTCAATCGGTATGATTTTTAAGAACGAAATTCGCTGCCTGGAGCGCTGCCTAAAATCCTTACAGCCCCTGCGCGAGGCTGTGCCCTGTGAGTTGGTGATGGCGGATACCGGCTCAGAGGACGGCAGCCGGGAAGTGGCGGCCCAATACGCGGATATTCTGTTTGATTTCCCCTGGATTAATGATTTTTCTGCCGCCCGCAATGCGGTTATGGATAAATGCTGCGGCAAATGGTATCTCACCATTGACGCTGACGAATGGCTGGAGGATATTGATGAACTGGTAAATTTCTTGCGGCAGAGCAACAGTCAGATTGCTATTGGGTCAAGACGGCATTATGAATTGGCTTGTCTTATTTCACGAAATTACTCTTTTTATTCTGCGGCATTGCGAGATGATTATATGGATGTGTTTGTACCCAGAATGATTTTGATGTCTACCGGCCTACGTTATTCTGGCGCTATTCATGAAACTTGGCGTTTGCCGCAAGGTTCATCAGGTATAAAATTGTCCAAAACAATTCTGCACCATGACGGTTATGCTGGAATAATTTTAAATGATAAGTCCGGACAAGCTAAGCGGGAACGCAATATGGTGTTATTAAGGGAAGAGTTGGCTAAACAACCAGATAATTTGCGCACATTATCGGAATGTCTTGACGCTAGCGTTGGTGATGAGCGTTGGAATTATGCCTGCCAGTTGGTGGAATTAGTTAAAGAAAAAAAACCGGGCTGGAATGTAGAGGGTGCCGCTTCTCTCGGTTCTGCGGTAGTGGCTGCCTTAAATCATAATCAGATTGATAAGGCGGCGGAGTGGATTGACTTAGCCGAGGATATGTTTCCTCGAGCTTTTATTGTTCGTCTTGATCTTGAAATACACGCTATTCAAATTAGTTGGAACAGAAAGAATTTCGCGGATGTTGTGCGTCGAGGCGAACGGTTTTTGCAGGCCTATGCTGATTATCATGCCGGGCGTGGCGACAAAGCTAAAAATTATATGCTTGTGATGTCTGCGCCGCGTTGGAAACCTTATGCACAAATATATTTGTCTTGTGCTTATTCCAATCTTGGCGAGTATGATATGAGCTGGAAATTGCTGCAAAAGCTGGAGTTTTATCATCTTGATAAGGAAGAGATTAGATTTTTGCTTGCCAATTTGAAAGATTTGCATAGTTTTACAAACTATGATGTTGTCCCTTTTGTCCAGAAATTGTGGGATACTATCAATCAGCCAGATTATGCCCGGAGCGAGGAATGTATCAAGGGCTTTATGGAAGAGGGAGCCCGCGCATTTTTGCCCAGCAATCTGACAAAGGAACAGGAGATTGCCGCTGCTCGTCCGGCCTGGACGCTGTTCTTGCCGCTGGGCGAGGAAAATAAGCTGGGGCTGGCCGCCAAACTGATGGCGGAGGATGATTTGGCGGAAATGGAGCGTCTGCTGGGGTTGGTGGAAAACTGGGACGATATAATCAACATGGCGCCGCTGGGGCGCGCTCTGCTGGCCGGGGCCAAATTCCCGGCTAGGCCAATGAGTATGGCGGAACTTGACAATGTGGCCGGACGGCTGGCGGCGGCTTTTCCGCAAATGGCAAAAGATTTGGCCGAGAAAACGGCGGCCGGTGATTTTGCGGCCAGCTGGCCGAGCCTGATGTGGGCGCGAGGGTTGGCCCTGGCGGCGGTGGCGGCCTGCCCCTGGCAGGATGAGGAAGATTTGGCGCTGGCGCAGGCCTTTGCCGATGTGGAGCAGGTATTTTTGCCCAAGTATTACGCCATGGAGTTGTTGTGCGCGGAAAATATCGGTTTGCTGCCGCCCATGCACGCCTTTGGCTGGTACTGCGCGCGGGCTTTCGCCGCCCTGCGGGACGGAGATACGCCGGAATATGTGCGGCTGCTGCGCAAGGGGTTAGAGCTTAGCCCGAATATGAAATCAATAGTTAGCTTTTTGGCGGAGCATACGCCGCAGTTACAGGAAAAGCCGGAGCCAAGCGCCGAACTGCTGGCTTTGGCGGAGCAGGTGCGCGGTATTTTGGCGGCTTATCCAGCGGACGACCCGGCGGTGGCGGCGATTAAGGCCGGGCCGGTTTATCAGCAAATTGCTTATCTGTTGGAAGAGCCGCAAAATTGAGTGAAACGAGGGGAAAACTTTGGATTTGGAAGTTAAAGAACAGGTTTATGAATTGCTGGCGAGCATTGGCGAGGCGTTGGATCATTTGGCGGAACAGGAGGACGCAGAAGTTAGGCAAATGGTGGCGCTGGGGCGCGGGCAGGTTACGGAGGCGCTGGAAAAGGCTTTAGGTTGTTCTTTGCGGGAGCGGATCGACGTTGATAATCTGCCGGATGAGGATTGGCTGATAACGGCCTATCGGATTATGGAGCAAATTAACGAGCCGTTTCAGCCGCAGAATTTCTTTGACCGGGAGTTTTGGCGGCTGCTGGAATATATTTGGGGACACAGCCGGCAGGAGCTGGTGGGGCAGATGAAACGCAGCCTTTTTGAGTTGAAAAAGGAATCTAAGGAAAATTATCAGCGATATGTGGAATATTTTGCCAAATATCCGCTTTGGGGCAGTATTGAACCGAAAAAAGATGATTTTGATACCTTTGAGCGGCGGGCGGCGGTTTTGAAGTGGCATAGCTATGATTTTCTGTGGCTGTGGCGGCGCACGGCGGATTATTTATCCAAGCGGACTTTGTGCGCTATTTTGCTGAACTGGGCGTTTTTGAACATGTCTTATGTGCTGACCGTGAAGTCAATTTTCCCGGATTATTGGGAGCCGGATTTGTTCCCGGACAATAAAGGCGATGTTTTGGTGGACGTTGGCGCTTATGTGGGCGACTCCATTGAGCAATATGTTAAAATGTACGGCAAGGGATACAGCAAGATTTATGCTTATGAGATTTCGGAAGACAGTTGCCGGCAGTTACGCCGCAATGTGGAGGCTATGCGCCTGCATGATGTGATAATCCGGCGCAAAGGGGCGGGCGCGGCCAGCGGCGAGTTATTTGTCGCGGCCAGCGGTGCGGACCCCTCGGCCAACCAGCTGGGGCAGGTGGGCAGCCCGCAGCAGCGGGTGGAAGTTGCGGCGCTGGATGATGATATTGAGGATAAGGTTACGTTTTTGAAGATGGATATTGAGGGGGCCGAGCAGGACGCCCTGCTCGGGTGTTCCCGGATTCTCCGTGAACACCATCCCAAGCTGGCTATCTGTATTTATCATGGTTATGATGATATTTGGCAGATACCGACGCTTATCGACAACATAGCGCCGGGTTATCAGTTTTACATAAGGCATTACGGCGGCAATCTGATTCCCACAGAGTTTGTGTTGTTGGGGTTGTAATCATTGTTTGGCGTTCTTTCTGGGGAAAACGAAAGAGCGGCTTGTACCTTTTGTAAGGCAGGAAAAATTTTGGGCAAACCGGCTTGACTTTTGTCAAAAATAGGCTTATACTTTAACAGGAGATATTACAATAAAAAAACTGAATAAATAGGCAATGTATTGTTCCCGGCTTTTAGTCTGCGCCGGATAAATAGCGCAGGGGCGCACTCCGCCTGGGCGGGGCCAATGTATAAGCTAGAATATTTGCGATATATTGTTTACATAAGTTAAATTTTGCTTATGGGGTTTTTCTGTTCGATGGGTGTAACAGAAAATCAATAGCCTGGGCAGGCGTTTGCGTCTGTGTTGGCTGTGGATTTTCTGTTACGCCTTTTTTGTTTGGCGGCTGTTCGATTCTGCGGCCATAGCCTATTATAAATATAGTTATTGTAAGGGAGGAAAAATGAATGAAAAAGCCGAATAAAAGTATTATAGTACAGTTTTTGACGCTGATTTTGCTTTTTCTGTTGTCGACAATGCCGGCATATGCTTATGAGAACGCCAGGGTTTTTTGCATGTGCGAAGCCGGTTATACTAAAATTGCGGATTATGCCAGACTGCCGATGGCTTTTTGCTATCAGCAGGGGATATTGGACGACAGCGCTTTGAATGTGGAGCCGAACAAGGTAATCACCAGAGCGGAAGTTGTCGAAATGCTTTGTAATATGTTGAGCGCGGCCAAGCGGCTGTAAAGGGTGCGGCGGAATAGAAATCAACCCCGAAACTGGCAAGGATAAGTTCAGCTGCAAAACGGCGATGTGATTGAGTGGGTTTTCACCTGCAACCGCGGCGGCGATGTGGGCGGCGGCCAGGCGGTGGGTGGTTGATTGGAGTAAATAAATTGAAGAATACAGATACTTTCAGCGGGTTTCACCCACTGGTGAACTTTTTATATTTTGCGCTGGTGCTGATTTTCAGTATGTGCCTGATGAATCCAGCCTGTCTGGCAATCTCGCTGGCGGCGGCCTTTGCCTACAATTTATATCTGAATGGCCGCCGGGCGCTTAAATTTGCCTTGCTGTATATGCTGCCGCTGCTGCTGCTGACGGCAGTTATCAATCCGGCGTTCAATCATCAGGGGGCCACCATATTGACCTATCTGCCCAGCGGCAATCCGCTGACGCTGGAATCCATAATTTACGGGCTGGCGGCGGCCAGTATGCTGATTGCGGTAATTCTCTGGTTTGGCTGTTATTCGGCGGTGATTACCTCGGATAAATTTGTTTATCTGTTCGGACGGATCATTCCGGCGCTCTCCTTGGTGCTTTCGATGACTTTGCGTTTTGTGCCCAAGTTTAAGGCGCAGTTTGCGCAGGTGAGCCTGGCCCAGCAATGCGTGGGACGCGACGCTGGCAGCGGCAGCCTGCTGCAACGGCTGAAAAACGCTATCACAATTTTGTCAATTATGGTAACCTGGGCTTTGGAAAACGCCATTGAAACGGCGGACAGTATGAAAAGCCGCGGTTATGGCCTGCCGGGGCGTACCGCTTTCAGCATTTACCGCTGGGCGGAGCGCGACAAAAACGCCATAGTCTGGCTGCTTTTCTGCGGCCTGTATATCCTCTCCGGCTGGCTGGCCGGCGGCTTGTACTGGCGTTACTTTCCCACTATGAAAGGGGCGGCGCTCTCGCTTTTTTCCGCCAGCTTTTATCTGGTGTATCTGGCGTTGTGCTTGACGCCGCTGCTCATCAATCTGTGGGCCGATTTCAGTTGGCGTAAAATGACAGATAAAAACCTGCGGGAGGGGGAACTGCCCAATGCTGCAAACCTTTAATCTGCCTCTGTTAGGTGAAATTCTGGCGGAATACGGCGGCTGGCCCAAGCTGCAAAAGGAGGCGGCGGCTTTGGGCTGCGCCGGCATTGAGGCTATCTGGGCCGGTGAGGATATACCGGCGGATTTGCCGGAGGGGCTGGCGCAGGGCTATCACCTGACCTTTTTCCCGGATTGGCTGGATATGTACCGCAACCGGCAGACGACAGTGAAAAATAAGTTTGGCAGTATGGCGGTTGCCTTTGAGCATTACGGCGGCTGGGGGCCGGACTGTCTGCTGCGCCGCTATCAGGAGGATTTGGCCAGAGCGGAGCGGCTGCGGCCGCATTATCTGGTGTTTCACGTTTCCGACGTGTCGCTGGCAGAGGGGCTGACCTACCAATGGCAGCACCGCAACGCGGAGGTTATCGACGCGGCCTTGGAGGTTATTAACGCCTTGCTGGCCGATTACGCCGCCGACGCGCCCTGGGAATTTCTGGTGGAAAATCAATGGTGGCCGGGCTTCACCTTTACGGAGCCGGCCGAAACCGCCCGGCTGCTGGAGGGCATTAATTATCCGCGCAAGGGGATTATGCTGGATGTGGGGCATTTGATGAACTGCAACCATGATTTGCAAACCCAGGCGCAGGGCGCGGCTTATGTGCAAGCGATGCTGGATAAGCACGGCAGCCTGGCTCAGGCGGTGCGCGGCGTGCACTTGCATTATTCGCTGAGCGGGGCATTTGTTAAGGGGCATATCGGCGAACTGCCCAAGTGGTGGGAGCATACCGGCTATTATGGACAATCCGCTTATTGCTATCATCAGGTGCTGCAAATTGACCAGCATCTGCCCTGGACGGACGAGGCAATTTTGCCAGTGGTGGCGCGGATTAACCCGGCTTATCTGACACACGAGTTTAACGCTAACAGCCGGGCTGAGCGGCATAAAATGGTGGCCCGGCAAAAGGGCTTACTAAAAAGGGGTGGGTTGCTATGAAGTTTGCCATGTCTTACAGCTGCGGCAAGGACAGCACGCTGGCTCTGCATAAAATGCTGGCGCAGGGCCACGAGGCGGTTTGTCTGGTGGTCTGCTTTAATGCGGCAGCGGAGCGTTCCTACTTTCACGGGGCGGATAAAGCAATGTTGCAGCGTTATGCGGAGGCCCTGGGGTTGTTGCTGCTGCTTTGCCCGACGAACGGTGCGGATTATGCGCAGGCCTTTGAGGCCGGGTTGCTGCAAGCTAAAGCAATGGGGGCGGAGGCCGTTTGTTTTGGCGATATTGATATTGCTGAAAATCGCTGCTGGGAGGAAGAACGCTGCCGGGCGGCGGGGCTGGCGGCTTGTTTTCCGCTCTGGCAGCAGGGGCGCGCGGCCTTGGTGCAGGAATTATTGGCTCTGGGCTATTGCTGTTTGATTAAAAGCGTGAACCGCCGGCTTTTGCCAACCTCTCTGTTGGGCCGCTGTTTAGACGAGCAGGCCGTTGCCGTTATGCAGGCGGCTGGCGTAGACGTTTGCGGCGAAAACGGCGAGTATCACACGCTGGCAGTGGACGGGCCGGTTTTTCGGCGGCCTTTAGAATTTAAGTTGGGCGAGCTGTTGGAGTCCGGCGATTATGCTTTTATTGATATTTTATAAAATATTCGGGAAACAGGTAAAATAATGGAAAATATATTGCAAATTAGGCGTTTCAGCTTTGCCTATCCGGAGCAGAAACGGCTGACGCTGACAGACGTTGATTTAAGCGTGGGCCGGGGCGAATTTCTGGTGCTGTGCGGCCCCTCCGGCTGCGGCAAATCTACGTTGCTGCGGCACTTGAAAACGGTGTTGGCTCCGCACGGGGAGCGGCAGGGGGAAATCTGTTTTGCGGGCCGGCCGCTGGCCGAAATTGACCAGCGTGAGCAAAGCGCCCGGATTGGCTTTGTGCAGCAATCGCCGGATAACCAGATTGTTACGGATAAGGTTTGGCATGAGCTGGCCTTTGGCCTGGAGAGTTTGGGTTTGGATACGCCTACCATTCGCCGCCGGGTGGCGGAGATGGCCTCTTACTTTGGTATTCAGAATTGGTTTTACAAAAATGTGACAGAACTTTCCGGCGGCCAAAAGCAGCTTTTGAATTTGGCCTCCATTATGGTTATGCAGCCGGATTTGCTGATTTTGGACGAGCCTACTTCTCAGCTGGACCCGATTGCCGCGGCGGATTTTCTGGCCACGGTGGGCAAAATTAACCGGGAGTTGGGCGTCAGCGTAATCCTGACGGAGCACCGGCTGGAGGAGGCTTTTCCGCTGGCCAGCCGGGTTGCGGTGCTGGACAGGGGGCGGCTTATCTGTACCGGGCGGCCGGCGGAGGTGGGCGCAAGCCTGAAGACAATGGGACACAATATGTTTTTGGCGATGCCCACGCCAATGCGCGTTTGGGCGGCCACGCCGGCGGAGAGGCCCGCAGTCTGCCCGGTTACGGTGGCGGAGGGCCGGCAATGGCTGGAGCAGATTGCCGGGCAAATGCAGCCGGATTTGCTGCCGGCAGAGCCGGTTTATACATATCCTAAAGAACCAGTTATCAAGGCGGCGGATTTGTGGTTTAAATATGACCGGGAACTGCCGGACGTGGTGAAGGGGCTTAATTTGCAGGTGCAAAAAGGCGAGCTGCTGGCGCTGCTGGGCGGCAATGGCACCGGCAAAACCACCAGCCTGAAACTGTTGGCCGGGCTGCTCAAGCCTTATCGGGGCGAGGTGCTGATCAAAGGCAGCGTGGGCGTGCTGCCGCAAAATCCGCAAACCCTGTTTGTGAAAAAAACAGTACGCGAGGATTTATTTGAGATATTGCAGGGGCGCAGGTTGAGCCAGCAGGCCAAGGAGCAGAACGTGGCCGGCGTGGTGCAGCTTTGCCGCCTGACGGAACTGTTGGACAGGCACCCTTACGACCTTTCCGGCGGCGAACAGCAGAGGGCGGCATTGGCTAAGGTGCTGCTGCTGGCCCCGGATATTTTGTTGCTGGACGAACCGACCAAGGGGCTGGACGCCGAGTTTAAGCATGCTTTGGCCGAGATTTTGCAAACCGTGTTGGCCAGGGGGGTTACCATACTGATGGTGAGCCACGATGTGGAGTTTTGCGCGTCCTATGCCCACCGCTGCGCTCTGTTTTTTGACGGCGGCGTGGTGACGGAGGCAGGGCCGCGGCGGTTCTTTTCCGGCAACAGCTTTTACACCACGGCGGCTAACCGCATGGCCAGAGGCGTTGTGCCGCAGGCGGTTACGGCGGAGGATTTGATTGCCGTTTGCGGCGGTGAAAGCCCGGCCAAGGTTCCTTTGGCGGTGGCCGACGGCTGGCGTTTGCCGGAGCCGGAGGCCGGCAGTGCGGACTGGCAGCCGCCGAAGCTGCCCTGGTGGCGTAAAATATTGGCCGGACTTTCCGGCATTGCCGCTGCGGCGATATTTATTAAGGCAATATGCAATACCGATTTAAGCAGTATTATTACGGCTGACGGTTTGTCTGTGGCAGCATATAGCACGGCAGGCGACACTTTGCTGTTTGTGGCGGCTATGCTGGTGTTTTCGCTGGCTGTGGGGCGGCGCTCGGCTCCGCCGGCGGGCGGTGTGTTGCAGGTGGCTAAAGGAAAGCGGCGTTTAGCCAAACGCACCATAGCGGCGGCGGTGATGATATTGCTGCTGATACCGCTGACTTTGTTTGTGGGCGTGTATTACTTGCAGAACAGCAAATATTATTTTATTATGATGCTGGTGTTGTTGGAATGTATGCTGCCGTTCTTTTTGGTGTTTGAGGGGCGCAGGCCGCAGGCCAGGGAATTGGTGCTGATTGCGGTGCTGTGCGCTATTGGCGTGGCCGGGCGGGCGGCTTTCTTTATGCTGCCGCAGTTTAAGCCGGTGATGGCCTTGACGATTGTGGCCGGCGTGGCTTTTGGCGGCGAGGCCGGCTTTTTGGTGGGCGCGCTGACCATGCTGGTATCTAATATGCTGCTTTCGCAGGGGCCGTGGACGCCCTGGCAGATGTTTTGTATGGGGATAATCGGTTTTTTGGCTGGCGTGCTGTTCCGCAAGGGCTGGCTTAGGCGTAGTCGGATTTCCCTGTGTATCTTTGGAGCTTTGGCGGCGGTGCTGGTTTACGGCGGTATTATTAACAGCAGTTGGGCTCTGCTTTATGGCGGTGATTTTAGCTGGGCGGTGCTGATAAGCTATCTGATTACCGGTTTCCCGATGGATTGCGTGCACGGGGCGGCGACGGCGATTTTTCTGTGGTTGGCCGCGGAGCCGATGCTGGAGAAGCTTGACCGGATTAAGGTTAAATACGGTTTGGTGGAGTGAGTTTAAATACTTGTTTATTCGCCGCTCTCAAACTGTAAAATTGGTTGCACTTTTTTTTATTCTATGGTATAATGTGAATACACAGCGATTGCCAAGTCCGCAGGACGCAGGCAGAGCTGATGTTGAACAAATACCATAGTGCAATCTGTAAAATAAGGTGAAATAACCTTGTCCCTATGGTATAATGTGAACATCGGCGAGTGGCGAGCCGTAGGCGAAGACAGAGCCGCTTGTGAACAAATACCATAGTGCAATCTGTAAAATTAGTTGCACTTTTTTTTATTCTATGGTATAATGTGAATACACAGCGATTGCCAAGTCTGAAAGACGCAGGCAGAGCTGATGTTGAACAAATACCATAGTGTAATCTGTAAAATAAGGTGAAATAACCTTGTCCCTATGGTATAATGTGAATACATGATGAAGTTAAGCCAGACGTGCAGGATAAAATTTTACCATAGGAAAGTGGATGTTAGCATGAACCAATATGAGGGTGTGGAGCAAATTTTGCAGGCTCTATGTGCCGGGCAGCAGGGGGACGGCCAAGCGGCGATGATGACGGCAGTTTTTATGAAACTGATGGACGAAATGCCGGGCGGCTTTTTGATTTATTATGCCGATCGGGGCGAAGAGATTGTTTATGCTAACCGCGGCTTGTTGCGCATTTTTCAGTGTGATAGCATGGAGGAATTTCGGGAGCATACTAACAATTCCTTTCGGGGGCTGGTACACCCGGAGGATTTGGACGAGGTGGAGGCCAGCATCTACCGCCAGATTGAAGCCAGCCAGTTTGACCTGGACTATGTGGAATACCGTATTCGCCGCCGCGACGGTGAAATCCGCTGGATTGAAGATTATGGCCATTTTGTGCATACGCAGGCTTTGGGCGATATTTTTTATGTCTTTTTGGGCGACGCCACTGAAAAACACGACCAAATGCTGGAAGAAAAAAACCGTATTCTGGCCGAATCACTGAAAAGAGCCAGATTGGCCATTGAAAGCAAAAACACTTTCCTTTCTAATATGAGCCATGATATGCGCACGCCGCTTAACGCCATTTTTGGTTTCACTTCTCTGGCTAAGATGAATTTGGATAATCAGGCCGAACTGCTGGAGTATTTGGAGCAGGTGGAGGCCTCGAGCCGTCAGCTTTTGGATATGATTGAAAAGGTTCTGGCGGTGTCGGCGCTTTCGGCTAAAACCGATATTGACGAAAAGCCCTGCAATCTGCCCTCCCTGATGCAGGAGGTGGCCGGGGCGCTGCAAACGCGGGTGCAGGATAAACGAATCAATCTATGCCTGGATTGGCAAAAGCTGGATCACTGCAAAGTTTATACGGATATCATCAAGCTGAAACAGCTTTTGCTGCACCTGTTGGAGAACGCCGTAACCTATACCCCCGCCGGCGGGCAGATTTGGTTCTCGGCGCTGGAGGAGCCGCAGCCGGAGGGCTGCCCTGTCTATCGCTTTGTCTTGCGCGATACCGGCATTGGTATTAGCCAGGAGGATTTGGCCCGCATTTTTGAACCGTTCGTTCGGGTTAAGAACTCTACGCAGAGCGGCATCAACGCTATGGGCCTGGGCCTTTCCATATCCCAGAGCCTGGCGGAGTTGTTGGACGGCCAGATAGAGGTGCAGAGTGAACTCGGCCGGGGCAGTACTTTTACGGTTAAGCTGAATCTGCGCCCCCAGGAGCCGGAGTTGAAGCCAAAGAGCCAGCAGTGCATTTTGTTGGTGGAAGATAACGAGATTAACCGGGAGATTGAAACTGAAATTTTGCAGCGCATGGGCTTTGTTGTGCAGGCGGTGGAAAATGGTCAGCGGGCGGTGGAAATTATGCAGGCGTCGTCGCCCGGCGATTTTGACCTGGTGCTGCTGGATTTACAAATGCCGGTGATGGACGGCTGGCAGGCGGCGCAGGAGATCAGGGCTTTGCCAGATCCCCGGGTGGCCAACCTGCCGATTATTGCGCTTTCGGCGCAGGTTTCGGAGGCGGACCAGCAGCGTTCCCGTCTTTGCGGCATTAATGCTCATCTGTTGAAGCCCATGGATCTGCCGCTGCTGCGCCAGACTATTAATGAACTGATTAGTAAATAAACTTAATTGGCTGAATTGGCTAAATAATATAAAGGCCGCTCTCCGGGTGAGGGCGGCCTTTTGTGCAGCCGGGCGCAGGCAGCTTAAAAAAATCAGACAAAGCTGTGGCGGCTCGCCCGGCCTCCTCATATATTGTATTAAGCCTGAAATTAAGATTCGGGCATTACAATCAGGAGGTAATATTAATTATGAATAGATATTTTAACTGTTTCAATCCGTTAAATCCCTGTGGCTGTAATTGCACAGATGGAGATAATTGCGGCTGCCGGCCCACAGGCTGTACGGGATGCGGTGCAACCGGCGCGACCGGAGCTACCGGAGCCACCGGCCCGACCGGTGCAACCGGCGCAACCGGAGCCACCGGCCCGCGAGGTATCACCGGCGCGACTGGCGCAGACGGCGCGACCGGGGCCACCGGCCCGACCGGCCCCACCGGCGCTAACGGCGTGGCCGGCCCCA
>CAQWMM010000044.1 GCA_948907985.1 uncultured Bacillota bacterium | reverse complement strand
CTGAAAGAGAGATTTTGAACTTCGCCCAGCATGTCAAAAGTAAGCCCGTTAGCTAAAAGCAGCTGTTCAGCGTTACGCGTTACACCGGAATCTTTTTCACCGACCGAAACCCTTTTGCCGACTAAATCGGCTATGGAATAGATATCGGAATCAGCGGTTACGATAATCTGGCAAGCCTCGGTATAAATGCCGGCTATGGCGCTGTATCCAGAAAGTTTGCCGGTTGTAAAATTGCCGATTCCCTGGTTGGCGTCATGCAGAGTATCGCTTTGGGCAAAGGCCATCTGCAAAAAACCCTGCTGTAAAAGGCGCAGGTTGGCAGCAGAACCGGCAGTAGCTTTAACGTCTATCGTAAGATTGGCCTGGTTTTCCAGCAGATTGGCCAGCACGTTGCCATAAGCATAATAATTGCCGCCGGTGCCGCCAGTGCCAAAGCGCAGTTCGCTTGTGGTCTGCTCGCAGGCGCATAGACTGAAAAGTAAGAGCAGGCCAGAGAAAATTGATAAAAATTTTTTAAACACTTTGATCGCCGCCTCATTCTTTTATTATATACTTAAATTATAAAATATAAGATAGTAAATTGTCAACATAAAAATTATTTTGTTGTCTTTTTTTCTTTATTTTAAATAAGCATTGATATAAATAAAAAAGTAATATCTGTTACAAACAGAACAAAATATTATTTAAGTCAATATAGCAAATGATATTCTCTTATGAAAAAAGTATAAAAAATACTTGTATTTTAATTATTATAATGTTATACTATTAAAGTATTAGTGCTTTTAAGTAAAACAGTATATTGTAAAACAGGACAAAATTTATTTTATGTATTGTTTGGTATGGTTTGATTGATATGCTTGGGAAACAAATTAATGAAAATCGTAATCAACGCGCTGCAATATAAGCAAAACAGTTCTGGGATAGGGGTAATGATCCGGGAATTGTTTGGGGCGTACAGCAGAACCGGCAACAGACAGTGCCAGGTATATATGCCCAAGGATGCGCCGGAAATTGCCCTGGGGCAGGCCGGCGAGGAAGTGCGCCTAAGTTTTGCCTATGCTCAAAGTCTAAGACGGATGTTTTTCCAGTCCATGCTGCTGGGCAGGCATTGTGAAAATGCAGTGCTGCTGACAACGGATTCTAAAATACCTTTCATATTGCCCAAAAGCTGTGTGGTTCTGCCGGTAATAACCGATCTGGCGGTGTACCGCCTACGGGAAACCTACAAGCTGTCGCGCGTGTTGTGGTGGCGTTTGCAGTATCGTTATTTATGCCGGCGGGCGAATAGGTTTCTGGCAATTTCCGAATTTACCAAGCGGGAAATGGTTGAGCTGCTGGATATCCCGGCAGATAAAATCGAGGTTGTGCCCTGCGCCTGCGGCAGGCATTTTCAGCCGGTGTTGGACAAAGAGGAGTTGGCGGCGGTACGCAGGAAATACGATTTGCCGGAGCGCTTTGTATTGTTTGTGGGCAATTTTAACCCGCGGAAGAATCTGGAACGTTTAATGCGGGCTTTTGACTTACTGAAAGAGGAAAGAGCGTTGCCGCAGTGTTTGGTAATCGCCGGCGAGCAGGGTTGGAAGTTCGATAAGGCCAGAGCGTTATCCGGGATTAAAAATCAGACAGAAATTCATTTTTGCGGATTTGTGGCGGATGGGGATATGCCTGCGCTGTATAGCGCGGCGGATTTGTTTGTTTTCCCGACCTTGTACGAGGGGTTTGGTATACCGGTTTTGGAGGCGCAAAGCTGCGGCGCTCCGGTGCTGACCAGCGATTGCAGTTCCCTGCCGGAGGTTGGCGGCGCCGGCGCGGTATATGTGGATTCTCTAAGCGTACAGAGTATTGCCGGGGGTATGCGGCAGATTTTAGAGGACAAACAGTTGGCTGAAAAACTTGTTGAATTGGGCTATGAAAATGTGCGGCGCTTTAGCTGGAAAAAATCTGCCGAGCGCCTGAATGAAATAATTGAACGGGAAATAGCAAAAAAGGAATCAGTTTGATGAATATACAGGAAAAATATGAATATTGGCTGGCGCAGGTACGGGATGAGCAGCTTTTGGCCGAGCTGCAAGATATTACCAATGATCGGGCGGCGATTGAAGATCGTTTTTATCGGGATTTGGAATTTGGCACCGGCGGTCTGCGCGGGGTTTTAGGCGCTGGCAGTAACCGAATGAACATCTATACGGTGGCTAAGGCCACGCAAGGGTTGGTCAATTATCTTAAAGGGCGCTATGCAAAGCCCAGCGTGGCGATTGCTTATGACAGCCGGATTAATTCGCGCTTGTTTGCGGAAGAAGCAGCGGGTGTTTTGGCGGCTAATGGAATTATGGCACATATATACAAACAGCTTATGCCTACACCGGCGCTCTCTTTTGCGGTGCGGCAGCTTAAATGCAGCGGTGGTATTGTAATCACTGCCAGTCATAATCCGGCGCAATATAACGGATATAAGGTTTATGGGGCGGACGGCTGCCAGATTACCACCGAAGCGGCGGCGGAGATTTTGGCGGAGATAGAACGGGTAGACACTTTTGCCGGTGTGCGGAGGATGGACTTTGCGGCGGCCTTGGGCGAGGGCAAGGTTAGATATATTGCCAGCAGTGTTGTGGACGATTACTTGCGGGCGGTCAGCGGTGAATCGCTGTTGCCGGCGGCAGCGGCCCGAGATATGGCGATTGTCTATACGCCGCTTAATGGCACGGGTATTTCCTGCGTACCGCGTTGCCTGACCGAAAACGGCTTTAACAATATCACTATCCCGGCGGAGCAGCGGGAGCCAGACGGCAATTTCCCGACCTGCCCTTATCCCAACCCTGAGGTTAAAGAGGCTTTGGCGGTGGGGCTGCAATGCGCCAGAGAGGTTGGGGCGGATTTGCTGCTGGCGACCGATCCGGACTGCGACCGGGTGGGGGCGGCAGTTAAAAACGGCGAGGAATACGCGCTTGTTTCCGGTAATGAAATGGGCGTGCTGCTGCTTGATTTTATCTGCCGGATGCGGCAAACCGCCGGAACGATGCCGGACAGTCCGCTGGCAATCAAGACGATTGTAACCACGCCAATGGCGGCTAAGGTGGCGGCGCATTATGGCGTGGAGATAATCGATGTGCTGACTGGTTTTAAGTTTATTGGCGAACAGATAGGTTTGTTGGAGCAAAACGGCGAGGCAGAGCGATATATTTTCGGTTTTGAAGAAAGTTATGGCTATTTGAGCGGCAGTTTTGTGCGGGATAAGGACGCGGTGAACGCCAGTCTGCTGATCTGCGAGCTGTTCGCCTGGCATAAACAGCGAGGCCGGGGATTGGTTGAGGCACTGGCTGAATTATATGAAAAATTTGGCTTTTATAACAGCCGGTTGTTGAATTTTGGCTTTGCGGGGGCGGCCGGGCAGGCGAAAATGCAGGCTTTTATGCAGAGGCTGCGGCAGCAGCCGCCGGCGGAAATTGGCGGCCGGGCGGTGCTTGAGAGCAGAGATTATTTAATAGAAGAAAACTACGGCAAAGTCAGGCTGCCCAAGTCGGATGTGCTGCGTTACTGGCTGTTTGGCGGTTGCGAGGTGGCGGTGCGGCCCTCCGGCACGGAACCAAAGCTGAAAGTATATATTACGGCGGTGGGAGCGGACAAGCCGGAGAGCGAGGCGGCAGCCAATCGCATTGAGGCGGCGGTGCAGAGTTGGTTTGACGATGAATAAGCCGTATCAGGTGGCGCTAGAGTTGCAGCCCGCCCTGGGCAGACGTTCCGGCATTGGCAACTACGCATATGAGTTGAGTAAACGCTTAAGTGGCGCAGAAGATTTGCAGTTTGAGGGCAATATATTCAATTTTCGTGGGCGGGCTGATTTATGCGAATTTAAGCTGCCGGTTCGGCAATGTACTTTAATGCCTTATGGCGTGTACCGGCGGGCCTGGCATTGGCTGCCGCTAAGATATGAGCAGTTGTTTCCGGCGGCGGATTTGAGCATTTTCTTCAATTATATTGTGCCGCCCAGAATTGCCGGCAGGGTGTTAACCACGATTCATGATTTGACTTGGCTGCGCTATCCGGAAACGATGGACGGCAGGAATTTGCAGCGGATTGAGCGGGATATTCAGTATAGCTTGGAGCGGTCAGATAAAATATTGACAATTTCGGAGTTTTCCAAAAGGGAAATGATTGAACTGCTTGATGTGCCGGCGGACAGGATTGAACTGGTTCCCTGCGCGGCCGGTGATATGCCAGAGAGCGGGGCTGGGCTCAGTCTGGCCGGGAAATATAATTTGTCTAAGCCGTATCTGCTGTATGTGGGCAATATTGAACCGAGGAAGAATCTGGCGGCCTTGCTGCAAGCCTTCGCCTTGCTTAAAAGAGAGCAGGGGATTGTGCATAAGCTGGTGATTGCCGGAGGCGGCGGCTGGGGACAGGCGGAATTTCGGCAGGCTGTACAAAAGCTGCCCTGGTCGGCGGATGTAATAGAATTAGGTTATGTACAGCCGGCAGAAAAACGCATTTTGTATGAGAATGCGGCGGCATTTGTTTTTCCCTCCTTGTATGAGGGCTTTGGCATACCGCCGCTGGAGGCAATGGCTTGCGGCTGCCCGGTGGTCTGTGCGGCGGCGGCCTCTCTGCCAGAGGTGGTGGGAACTGCGGCCGAGTTGGTAAATCCCATGTCGGCGCCCTCGATTGCCGAGGGTATCTGGCGGGTGATTGCCAACGAACAGAGGGCGGCGGAACTTAGAGTGTCTGGTTATGAGCAGGTAAAGAAATACAGCTGGGCAAAATCGGCTAGAATTTTAGAGAAGGTATGTCGGGAAGTATTGGGGATTAGCTGATGAAGTATAAACCGCTTAAAATGCAGCCGGCCTTTAAGGATTATCTTTGGGGTGGGGAGCGGCTGAAAGAGGAGTTTGGCAAGCAAAGCGATTTGCCGGTTTTGGCGGAAAGCTGGGAATTAGCCTGCCATACGGACGGTAAATCATTGTTGACAGACGGGCGGGATTTGGCCGATTTAGCCAGACAGGATAAGGACGGTTTCTGGGGGCAGGATTGCCGGGGCGATTCTTTCCCGATTTTGGTTAAGCTGATTGACGCCAAGCGGGATT
This sequence comes from uncultured Bacillota bacterium, assembly GCA_948907985.1. Lineage (GTDB taxonomy): Bacteria > Bacillota > Dehalobacteriia > UBA4068 > UBA4997 > Avidehalobacter. The sequence goes on along the minus strand of CAQWMM010000044.1, from coordinate 9,886 downwards.
TGTCGATTCAGGTGCACCCCTCGGACTGGACGGCTATTGGCCCTTTAGGCGAGCAGGGCAAGGCGGAAATGTGGTATGTGGTGGAGGCCGAGCCGCAGGCGTCTATTTACTATGGGTTTGCGCAGGCCGTTGACGAAGAAGAGTTTTGGCGGCGGGCGCAGGACGGCACGATTATAGAGGTGCTGAACCGGGTTCCGGCGCGCCGTGGGGATGTTTTCTACATTCTGCCGGGCACAATTCATGCGATTGGCGCGGGGCTGGTGATTGCCGAGATTCAGCAAAGTTCTAACACCACCTTTCGGGTATATGATTTTGGGCGGCGGGACGCTGCGGGCAAGCTGCGGCCGCTGCATTTAAACCGGGCGGCCAGCGTTATTGATTATGCGCCGTTGATACCGGAAGACTGCCGGGTGAACAGCCGTGCCATTTTTGCCGGATTTGAGATGGCGGAAATGTTCGCCTGCGAATATTTCCGCGCCTTTCGGGTGGACGTGCATGGCCGGGTGGATATGGGTACCGACGGTTTATCTTTCCAGCATTTACTGTGCGTGGAGGGAGCGGGGCGGATAATCTGCCGGGGAAGCGCTTTTGAAATGCGCCGGGGAGATTCCTATTTTATGCCGGCGGCCCTGGGGAAATATCTGTTGGAGGGGGATTGCAGATTGCTGCTTTCCCGGCTATAAAAGGCGAGAGGATGAGGAAATTATGCAGAAGACAGCGTTGATTATGGCGGGCGGTAAGGGGGAGCGTTTTTGGCCTAAAAGCCGCCAAAGTCTGCCCAAACAGTTTTTATCGCTGACGGACGACGGCAAAACAATGTTACAGCTGACGGTGGAGCGCATTTTGCCGCTGGTGAAAATGGAGGATATCTTTATTGCCACCAACCGGGCGTATCGGGGATTGGTGCAAAGTCAACTGCCGGATTTGCCGGAGGAAAATATTCTCTGCGAGCCGCAGGGTAAAAACACCGCGCCCTGCATAGGGTTGGGGGCCGTATATATGGCGAAGAAATATGGCGACGCAATTATGCTGACTCTGCCCTCGGATCATCTGATTAAATACAACAGTATCTTTCTGGATACTTTAGACGAAGCCTGCCGGGTGGCGGCGGAGAATCACAATCTGGTAACGCTGGGGATTACGCCGGACGAGCCGGAAACCGGCTATGGCTATATCAAGTTTGATATGGACAGGCGGTTGCGGGCGGCTTATGCGGTGGAGCGCTTTGTGGAAAAGCCGGATCTGGCTACGGCCAAAAGCTATCTGGCCTCGGAACAGTATCTGTGGAACAGTGGGATGTTCGTCTGGAAGATTTCTACTATTCTGCATAATCTGGAAAAGTATCTGCCGGATATTTACGCAGGCCTTTGCCGGATTGGTGAAAGCATCGGCACTGAAAATGAGCAGGCGGTTTTGGAGCGGGAGTTTGCGGCGTTTAAGTCGGAGTCCATTGATTATGGTGTGATGGAAAAGGCCAAGGATATTTATATTCTGACCGGTTCCTTTGGTTGGGACGACGTGGGTTCCTGGCTGGCCGTAGGACGGATTAAGAAGAGCAACGAATTTGACAATGTGATTGACGGCAATGTGGTAACGGTGGATACGCAAAACTGTATTATTCAGGGTGCGGATAAGCTGATTGCGGCGGTTGGTCTGGAGAATATGATTGTGGTGGACACGGCGGACGCGCTGCTGATTTGTGAAAAGCAGCGGGCCGGGGAGATAAAGAAGGTTTTGGAAAATCTGCGCGTCTGCAATAAGACGGAATACTTATAAAGAAATATTTACAGTCGAGAGGTTAAATAATGAAGAAAGCATTAATTACCGGGATTACCGGTCAGGACGGTTCTTTTTTAGCGGAGCTGTTATTAGAAAAAGGTTATGAAGTGCACGGCCTAACGCGCCGCTCGTCGCTGCCAAATACGGAGCGGATTGAGCATATTTTGGATAAAATCACCCTGCATGACGGAGATTTAAGCGATTCCAGCAGTATTATGCAGATTATGGCGCAGGTTCGGCCGGACGAGGTGTATAATCTGGCGGCGCAAAGCCATGTGCAGGTCAGCTTTGACGTACCGGAATATTCCGGGGACGTGGACGCTTTGGGCGTGCTGCGGATTCTGGAGGCAATCCGGATTTTGGGGCTGGAAAAAAGCTGCCGTTTTTATCAGGCCTCAACTTCGGAATTATATGGCAAGGTGGAGGAGGTGCCGCAGAGTGAAACCACGCCCTTTCATCCATACAGCCCCTATGCGGTGGCCAAGCAGTATGGTTTTTGGATAGTTAAGGAATACCGTGAGGCTTATGGTATGTTCGCGGTTAACGGTATCTTATTTAATCATGAGTCGGAGCGGCGGGGCGAAAATTTTGTAACCCGCAAAATTACCAGAGCGGCAGGGCGGATTGCCTGTGGTTTGCAGGATAAATTGCAGCTGGGCAATTTGGACAGCAAACGTGATTGGGGCTATGCCCGAGATTATGTGGAATGTATGTGGCTGATGTTGCAGCACGAGAAACCGGAAGATTTTGTGATTGCTACCGGTGTTCAGCATACAGTCAGGGAATTTACTACGCTGGCTTTTAAGCACTGCGGTATTGAACTGGCTTGGCAGGGAGCCGGCCTGGAAGAAAAGGGCATTGATAAGGCAACCGGCCGGGTGCTGGTGGAGGTTAATCCGGCTTGGTTCAGGCCAACTGATGTGGATAACCTTTGGGGGAATCCAGCCAAGGCCAGAGAAATTTTGGGCTGGAATCCGCAGAGCACCAGTTATGAACAGTTGTGTGCGATTATGGCGGAGTATGATTTGCGGCTGGCCAAAAAAGAAAAAGCTATGCAGAAACAAACAGTGTCGGGACGGTGAAAGCTTTGGGAAAAAAGGCCTTAATCACTGGCAGCCAGGGCTTTGTCGGTAAATATCTTTGGCAGGAATTAGCTGCTAACGCTTATACAGTCGTGGGTTTAGACCGACAGCCGGGCGCGGGCTGCCGGCGGGCGGATTTACTGGATTATGAGCAAGTATATGAAGTTTTGGCAGAAGTTCAGCCAGATTATCTGGTGCATTTGGCCGGACAGGCGGATGTGGCCAAATCCTGGCGGGAACCCCAGCTGACCTTTGAACTGAATATTTTAGGTACGATTAATCTGCTGGAGGCCCTGCGGGCGGTTTGTCCGCAATGCCGGCTTTTGTTGATTGGTTCTGCCGACGAGTACGGCAATCTGGGAGAGGCTGGGCAAAACGTAACCGAGGATATACCGCTAAGGCCGCAAACTCCCTATGCGGTTTCCAAAAAAGCGCAGGAAGAGTTAGCATTCGTTTACACTGCGGCTTATAGTTTATCGGTTATCTGCACCCGTTCCTTTAACCATGGCGGAGCGGGGCAAAGGCCGGGTTTTATGATCCCTGATTTTGCCTCCGGCATTGCCCGGATTGAAAAGGGTTTGGCGGATAAGCTGCTGGTAGGCAATCTGGAGGCGCGGCGGGATTTTACGCATGTTAAGGACGTAGTTCGGGCTTATCGCTTGCTGTTGGAGAGGGGCCGCAGCGGCGAGATCTATAATGTGGGCTCGGGCATAACTTACAGCGCCGGGGAGATTCTGGACAGGCTTCTGGCTATGGCGGAGTGTGCGGTTAAGATTGAGCAGGACGCGGCTAGAATGAGGCCAAGCGACGCGGCGGTTATCTGTTGTAATAATTCTAAATTGAGGCGGGATACAGGCTGGCAGCCGGAGTTTTCAATAGAAGATATTTTGCGGGACGCGCTGGCTGACTGGCGTGGACGGCAGAAATAAGGATAGGGTGAGATGCTGCAAAAGTTAAAACAAAATCAATTTCTGTTTGGCGAACTGGTTAAGCGGGATTTTGCCAAAAAGTATAAGCGGACAATTCTGGGAATGGCCTGGAGCATTATTTCGCCGCTGATGAATCTGCTGATTATGTGGCTGGTGTTCAGCGTCTTCTTTGGCAGCAACATGGAGCATTATGTAATCTATTTGTTTGCCGGGCAGCTGGTTTATTCTTATTTTGTAGATGCCACCAGTCTGGGTATGAGTTCGCTTTTGAGCAATGCGCAGATCTTTACTAAAGTGAATGTGCCGAAATATCTGTTTTTGTTTTCACAAAACATTTCTTCACTGATAAATTTTGGTTTAACTTTACTGGTGTTTTTTGCTTTTGTGGCCCTGGACGGTCTGCCTTTTACCTGGAAATTCTTTTGTTTGCTTTATCCTACGGTTTGTCTGATTGTCTTTAATGTTGGCCTGGGGCTGATTTTGTCGGCATTGCTAGTATTTTTCCGCGATATGCAGCATTTGTGGGCGATTTTAACCCAGCTGATTATGTGGATGTCGGCTATCTTTTACAGCATAGATGCGTATAGCGCGGATGTACAAAGATTATTTATGGCTAACCCTTTGTATTTGTATATTGATTATTTTCGCCGGATTGTGATTCATGGAGCGGTTCCCTCGGTGCAGTTTCATCTTCTGGCGGCTTTATACGCCGGGCTGACCTTTGCGCTGGGCGCTTATATGTACAAGCGATATAATCACGAGTTTTTGTATTATGTTTAAGGAGCGACGACAGATTTTCGATTATGGATTTTATATTAAAGGCCGAGCGGGTTTCAATTAGCTATAAGATTGGGGACTTTAAGGATATTGGCTTGAAGGAATGGGTTATGCGCCACCTTAAACACAATTTCCAGGTAGAAACTTTTATGGCGGTTCGGGATGTTTCTTTTGAACTATATAAAGGGGATATGCTGGGGATTATCGGCACCAACGGTTCCGGCAAGTCTACCCTGCTTAAGGCGGTTACTGGGGTTATGGAGCCAAGGAGCGGCAGCATAACCCGCCGGGGCAGCGTTGCGGCGCTGCTGGAGTTGGCCTCTGGCTTTGACGGGGATTTGACGGTTAGAGAAAACGCCTATCTGCGCGGCGCGATGCTGGGCTATACCAAAGAGTTTATGGACAAAACTTATGAGCAGATTTTGGATTTTTCCGAGCTTAGAGATTTTGCGGAGCGGCCTTTTAAACAGCTTTCTACGGGTATGCAGTCCAGGTTAGCTTTTTCCATTGCCTCTTTGGTGCAGCCGGAGATTTTGATTTTGGACGAGGTGCTCTCGGTGGGCGACGGTGCTTTTCAGGAAAAGAGCGCGGCCAAAATGCGGGAGATTATCAACGGCGGGGCTGCTACGATTTTGGTTTCCCATTCGCTGGGGCAGATCCGGGAACTTTGCAATAAGGTGCTTTGGTTGGATAAGGGGCGGCAGATCGCTTATGGTGAAACCGAGCCGATTTGCGATGACTATGCGGCCTATCTGGCCGGCCAATATGAAATAGGGGTTAGTTGATGAACGGACAAAAAACAAGATTGCCCTTGTGGCTGTTATTAATTGTTGAACTGATAGTCTGCTATCTGGCAATATTAGCGGTAATCAGCTATTGGCGTGCCCCGGCGCAATATCGGGCGCTGCCGGAAGAAACGCTGCTTGCAGCGGCCGATTTTTCGGATTTTGCCGGGCGGGCGGTAAGTGGCGATGGATTGCTCTTGCAGAACAATACGCCGGGCAATGTGGCCGGTTATCTGGCCTGGCTGGATCTGCGGGAAGTTAATCCCATAGCTGTTAAATTTGCGTTGGATTGCCCCAAACAGTATGCCGGCGGCGTTTTGCACGTTGATTTGTGGAACGAGGGCTATGACAATGACGCGCAGGAATATAAACTGGCGTTGCAAGAGGGAATAAATGAGGTAGAAATTTTCCTTGATAAGGGAGCGGATGCGCCGGACAGCGCCCAGCTAAGATTTTTCACGGTGGATTTGGCCGATTATACTGTTACGGATTTGCGAATTTCCCGAGCGGAGCCTGTGCCGAAAATTAGCAGCGGGCTTTTGGCTGGAATGATTTTGTGTTTGGTTTTGTTATTGGTAACAGCTGTGGCGCTCTTTAGGCCGCATAGTAATTATTTGCCCAGTGAGGATTTGGCGGAGTGGGGCGCTCTAAACGATAAAGATAGCAGCAAGGAGGCCGAACCGGTGAACGGTTGGCTAAAAAATATGGTTCGCAGGCTGGTCGGCTGGTATGTGGAACCGGTATATCAGCAAAACGCTTATTTGCATAAGCAATTAAAACAATGCCAGGAGAATTTATCAGATTGCCGGTTTGAGCTGGATAAGCGCCGGCAGCAGTTGGATATTTACGCAAATCTGTTGGTAAAGTTGCAGCAGGATTTGGCCGAACTGCAAAAAAATACGGTCAGCCAAAGTATGTTTGAAGAGTTTATTAAGGATAATGCTGTCAGGCAGGATTCGACTGTAAATTTACCTGCCGAAAGTTTGGACAGCAAACAGGCGGCTATGCTTTACGCTTACCGCTATTTGCTTAATCGCGAGCCGGATAATGCGCAGACCGTGGCCGCCAACCAATGCGATTGGCGGGATTTGCGCCAGATTATTATGGATTCAGATGAGTACAAAATATTAAACCAAAAATAAAACTTGCAAAAACTGATTTTATTATAAATGGAGTTGGGCATGAGTATCAGCAAAGAATACATTAGGCATGAGCTGGAACGCTTAACAGCGCCTGATAGGATAAATGAGCATACGCAGCATTTGAATATACCTGTGCTGACGGCAGACGATATCCTCAAGCAGGGGGTATCTTCTCGTTGGGCGGAGGATACTCTGCGGCGCGGGCAGGGGGCGTTTGGACAGTCGGTGATTCATTTCCTGTTTGCCAACAAGGAATTTTTGAAAAAGCTGCCGCTGCTTGGCGGGCTGCTGGTTAGCGTTAAGGACAAACTTTTGCGCCGCGAGCTGCAAAAAACTATGCAGCCTGCCGGCATTGATTTGTCTGACTGTATTGGCTGGTATACGGATGATTTTATTAATGAATGTTATTGGCGACTGCTGGGCAGGCCGGCGGACGAGAGCGGCAAAGCCGCTTATCAGCAGTTAGTTCGCCAAGGTGCGGATAATCGGGTGATAGCTTTTGCGCTTGCCCAATCGGCGGAATTTGGCCAGCGGGCACCGGTTGAAAACTTGTTGGAATACAAAAAAGTTTATAAAAGCTTTTTCCGCAAGCTGCATATTAAAAAGATTCCGATTTTGGGCAGAATTGCGGCGGCATTGGCAACACCCAATCAGATTATGCGCTTGTATAATCGTTTGGAGCGCACAGAGTTGCTTTTGAATAGCGCCTTGGAGCAGCTGGGGCAGCAAGCCGCTGCGCAAAGCTGGCAGACACAGCATGTTTTGGAGCAGCTGGTTGAAGCCGAAAATAAGCACAGTCTGGAGTTGGTGCAGCAGCAAAATGAAATTGGCCAGTTTTTGGCGGCTATACAGATAGAGCATAGGGCGTTTGCCCAGCAGCAGAAACTAGTACGGCAGACGCTTGAGGATTTGACGCAGCGGCAAAACAATACTGAACAGTGGCAAATTATGATACAGCAAAATTTGGTTGATATGCAGGCACGGCAAAACCAGATTGCTGAAAGGCAAACGGAAGCAATTAATATTGCAACTATACTGTCGGAGAAAATGGATTCTTCTATGCAAATTGCTACCGGTTTATCAGAAAAAATGGATTCTGCTATGCAAATATCTTCTGCTTTGGCGGATAAAATGGATACTGTGCTTAATATTTCAACAGCATTATCAGAAAAAGCGGACACAAATGTGCAGATTGCCACGATTAATTCACAAAAGCTGGACGCTTTGCCGGAATTTATTGCCAAGAAAGCTGTGCTTAGCAGTACTTCTGTTTTGGGTATGCCTGGTGGGGTTATTGGCATAGTCTGCGGTGATTTTATCTTAGGTGTTCCCTCTGAAGAATGGGGGTTTGCAATGTTCTTATCTCAGGTTGGTTATTTTGAACCAGGTAGTGAGCAATTTTTTGAAAAAATGTTGAACCCAAATATGACGGTTATTGATTTGGGAGCAAATTTAGGCATTTACACCTTGCGTGCCCTGCGCAAGGGCTGTCAGGTTTATGCTTATGAACCAACGCCGAAAACTTTTGAGTTACTAAAACAAAATATTAAGGTGAATGGTTTTGCGGAATCTGGCCGTGCTTGCGCTAGGCAGTTAGCGGTTGCTGATAATTGTGGAATCATGAATTTTTATGCTAATCCGCTTATGTGTGGTCATAACTCATTTTATCAAGAGGGGAATGAAGAAAAAATTTCTGTGCAAAGTGTAACTTTGGACAGTCAGAGAGAAATTTTTGGTAATGTCGATATAATTAAAATGGATATTGAAGGCGCTGAATATTTTGCCTGGCTTGGTATGCGAAAGCTTTTGCAGGAAAATCCGGAGGTGCAAATTGTTATGGAGTTTGCACCAGTACATATGCAGCGAGCCGGGGTGCAGCCGGAGCAGATGCTGGCGCTGATTCGTGAAGATGGTTTTGGTATCAAAAAGATAAATGAGGAAACGGCAGAGGCCGAATATGTGTCTGATGAGGACTTGCTGCAAGCGGAGAGTGTAAATATTTATCTGACGAGGGACAAAAAATGAGGATTTTAATTGCCGGCAGCGTGCAGGGCGACGGCAGCTATGAAGAAGCTGAAATCTGCCGTTTGTTGGCTGAAAAACTGAAAAAGGCTGGGCATACCACGGATTATTTTCTGTTGCCCTATGGACGCAATATGCTTTCCTTGCCGGAACAAATTTTGGCCTATCAGCTTATGCAGGTAAACGACAGCGATTTGTTGATTACGGTGGGCTATCCGGCTTGTATGCTAAAGCACCATAACAAGATATGCTATTTATTGCAGCTGGAGCCAATGCTGGCCGAATATTGGGACTTTAAATATGGCGTTTTGGCTAATTATCAATATAGCAAAATATTGGAAACTGTTATGCAGGCCAATGCGCAGGCTTTAGGTTCGGCTAAAAAGATTTTTGTTGATTCGCAGCTTTTGGCAGATGATTTGCGGGCAAGGTATGCTTTAACCGCTAAACTGTTGTCTTATCCAACTTTGGAGCCGTTGCCAGAGGTTGAGCAAACGAAATCCAGACCGTATATATTGTGTGAAACTAACCTGTTGCCCTGGCAAAGGGTGGAACTTGTGTTAAAACTTGTGGCTCAAGAAACGACTGCGTGCTTAAAAATTTTTGTGCCAAATGCGGATTTGGTTTATAAGGAATATCTGCAAAAGTTGATTGATGATAGAAAATTGGCCGAACGAGTTGAGGTTATATACCGTCGTGCGGGTTTGGCTGAAATTGCCGGCGCTGATTTAGTTTTTGTTGCTGATTATGCCAGCCGCAGAATACCGAATATTTTGGGGGTTGCTGCTTCTCTGGGTGTGCCGGTGGCGGCTATGCAGGACTGCGGCGCTGCGGCGGAGTTTTTGCCGGTGCATAATCTGGTGCAGGAAGTGAATATTGAATCTGTTTGGGAACAGATAAAACACTTTAAGCCGGTTAAAAAGTTTAGTCCGAATTCTGAAAAGTTTGCTGGGGAGTTGTTGAACTAATGAAGATTGCGCTGGTGAATACAATATCGCCGTTTATACGCGGCGGAGCGGAAATTTTGGTTGACGATTTACAAGAACAGCTTGTTAAACGTGGACATGATGTGGAACTGTTTCGTTTGCCTTTTCCTAATGAATATGAGATACAGCTTTTGGAGTTGGTTTTAGCCAGCAAGCTTTTGGATTTTTCCGCCTATGACCAGGTGATTGCCTTTAAGTTTCCGGCCTATTGTGTTTGTCATCGACATAAAAAATTATGGATTTTTCATCAGTTCCGGCAGGTTTATGATTTGTTTAGTATTGATATTCCTGATAATGAAAAATATAGAGCTTTAAGAGAATTGATTTCTCAGTTAGATGTGAAAGATATGCTTGCTGCTGAACGCTTGTTAGTCATAGGAAAAG
>CAQWMM010000043.1 GCA_948907985.1 uncultured Bacillota bacterium | reverse complement strand
CTATCCGTATGCTATGGATTGCGCACTGTTGTTTTTATTTATTCTGTTTATCCGCCTTGGCCTGCATACTAACGCGAATTGCCAGTTCTTTTAACTGTTTGTCAGTAACCTCGCCCGGGGCCTGCGTCATCATACAAGATGCGCTTTGCGTCTTGGGGAAAGCAATAACATCACGAATACTTTCCGCACCAGTCATCAGCATAATCATACGGTCTAAACCAAAGGCCATGCCGCCATGCGGCGGAACGCCAAACTCAAAAGCATCCAACAGGAAACCAAAGTTTTCATGCGCCCGCTCTTTGGTAAAGCCCAGACACTCCAGCATTTTTTCCTGCAACTCCATACTGTGAATACGGATAGAACCGCCGCCCAATTCAATGCCGTTCAGCACCATATCATAGGCGCGCGCCCGAACTCTGCCCGGGTCGCTGTCCAGATAAGCAACATCTTCCAACATTGGGCAGGTGAAAGGATGGTGCATTGCCATAAAGCGGTTTTCTTCCTCCGACCATTCCAGCAGCGGGAACTCAATCACCCAGCAGAAGTTAAATTCTTTTTCGTCAATCAGGTTTTCGCGCTTGGCAATTTCACAGCGCAAGTGCCCCAAAGCGTCTGCCACAATCAGCGGTTTATCCGCCACAAATAACAGCAAATCGCCAGGTTTAGCGTCCATACGTTCGCACAGCGCCACCAACTGCTCTTCGGTAAAGAATTTGCTGATCGAGGATTCCAGCCCGTTTTCGGTAACCTTAAGCCAGGCCAAACCCTTAGCGCCATAAATCGCCACATAGGCAGTCAAAGCGTCAATCTCGCGGCGGGAGTATTTGGCGCAGCCCTTGGCGTTAATGCCCTTAACGCGGCCGCCGCCCTTAGCGACATTGGCGAACACCTTAAAATTGCTGTCAATCACCAGATCGGCCACGTCAATCAAGGGCAAATCAAAACGCAAATCCGGCTTGTCGGAACCGTAGGTTTCCATAGCCTCATGCCAGGTCAGGCGGCGGAAAGGCATTTGCAGCTTAACGCCCAGCGTCCGGTCAAACACTTCGGCCACCAAGCCCTCCATCAGAGTTTGAATCTGCTCCTCATCAATAAAAGACATCTCCAAATCCAGCTGAGTAAATTCCGGTTGGCGATCCGCCCGCAAATCCTCATCCCTAAAGCAGCGGGCAATCTGAAAATACTTATCAAAACCGGAAACCATCAGCAGCTGTTTATAAAGCTGTGGTGATTGCGGCAAAGCATAGAACGAACCGGGATGCACGCGGCTGGGAACCAAATAATCGCGCGCGCCCTCTGGTGTGCTTTTGCCCAGAACCGGAGTTTCCAGCTCTAAAAAGCCGTTGCGGTTCAGATAATCGCGCATCGCAAAGGCCACTTTATGACGCAGCTGCAAATTAGCCTGCATTTCCGGCCGGCGCAAATCCAGATAGCGATACTTCAAACGCACCAGCTCGTCCACGTCCACGCCGTCCTCGATAGCAAAGGGCGGCGTTTTAGAGGCGGCCAGCACCCGCAGTTCGCTAATATAAACCTCAACCTCGCCGGTTGGCAGATTTGGGTTCACAGTGCCCTCCGGCCTGGGGCGCACCTTACCAACCGCCGCCAACACATATTCATTGCGCACGCGCTCGGCCTTGCTAAAGGCATCCGCGCCGCTTTCCGGATCGAACACAATCTGCACCAAACCGGTGCGGTCCCGCAAATCAATAAAAATCAAACCGCCGTGATCACGCCGACGCTGAACCCAGCCCATCAGCACAACCTCGGTGCCCACCTGTGCCAGGCCAACCTCGCCGCACATCATACTGCGGCGCAATCCAGACAAAGACTCACTCATTAAAATTTCCTCCTATATAACAAGCTTATTATATTATAGCACAATTTTACAGCCAGACAAGACCAATCAGGCATTTTTTTGCTTATTTTGCCAACTTTGTTTGCAATGACGCGACAACCTTGTCCAAAGGATACTCCTGCTGCTCGCTGCTTTGCATATCGCGCAGTATCACGCTGCCCCGGGCCAACTCGTCGCCGCCAACCAGCAGCGTATAGGCCGCCCCCTGGCTGTCGGCATACTTAAACTGGGCTTTCAAACTGCGTTCCATAGTATCATAGCCTACCGCCAAACCGGCCCGGCGCAGCTGACAAGCCAGTTGAAAGGCCTGCGTGCGTGCGTTCTCATCCAAAACGGCCACAAAAACAGCCAAACCCGGCTGTTTGGGCAATTCAATCCCCTGCGCGTTCAGCGCGCTGAAAACACGCTCCATACCCAGAGCAAAACCAACGCCCGGCGCGGGCTTGCCGCCCAGCTCTTCCACCAGGCCGTTATAGCGGCCGCCGCCGCAAACGGCGCTTTGCGCGCCAATATCGGCCAACAAAATTTCAAAGGCCGTATTGGTATAGTAATCCAAACCGCGTACCAGCCGGGTGTTCAAACGATAAGGAATTTCCGCCGCCTGCAAATAAGCCTGAACTTTGCTAAAATGCTCCCGACATTCCGAACAGAGCGAATCTAAGGTTGTAGGCGCGCCCTGTAAAAACTGCTGACACTGGGGATTTTTGCAGTCCAAAATGCGCAGGGGATTTTTTTCAAAGCGTTCCTGACAGGTTGGGCAAAGGTCTGCCAGATGCGGGCGCAGAAAATCCTGCAAAGCCTGACGGTAAGCCGGACGGCATTTGGGACAACCAACGCTGTTTAAGTTAAGTTCCAGCCCTTGCAAGCCCAAGCGGTGATAAAACTCCCAGGCCAGAGCAATCACTTCCGCATCGGCAGCCGGCGAATCCGCGCCGAAACACTCCACCCCAAACTGATGGAACTGCCGGAAACGCCCGGCCTGCGGCCGCTCATATCGGAACATCGGCCCCATATAAAACAGGCGCACCGGCTGTTGGCCGGCAAACAGTTTATTTTCCACATAAGCCCGCACCGCCGAAGCCGTATTCTCCGGCCGCAGGGTTATACTGCGCCCGCCGGCGTCCTCAAAGGTATACATTTCCTTTTGGACAATATCCGTTGTATCGCCCACGCCCCGCAAAAACAAGGCGGTTTCTTCAAAAATAGGCGTACGCAGTTCAGCATAGCCAAATTGCTGACAAATTTCGCGCAGCAGTTTTTCCACATACTGCCATTTCGCCGTATCCTCCGGCAAAAAATCATTTGTGCCTCGCGGCCTTTTCGTTAACATTGCCTTTTCTTCCCCCAATTAATTTATAGCCAGCTTTTTTACTGCAAAAAAGGATTATATTTTTTCTCTTCACCAATAAAAGTGTGCGCCCCATGGCCGGGGAAAACCGGCAGGTCGTCCGGCAGCGGAAAAAGCTTACTCCGCACACTGTTTATCAATTCCTGATAATCGCCGCCCGGTAAATCAGTTCGGCCAATGGAAAGCTGAAAAAGCGTATCGCCGGAAAAAACCAATTTGCCCGGTACCAGCAGAGAAACACCGCCTTTAGTATGCCCTGGGGTATGCAAAACCTCAATCGTATAGCGGCCCAAGGGCCAGCTTTGCCCCTCTTCCAGCAGTTTGTCCGCCTGCGAGGGTTCGGTGCGAACCTGAAAAACCCGATCGTAACCCTGCTCTAACAGCGGCGCGTCGGCGGCATGAATTAAAATCGGCGCGCCGGTCTGTTTATGCAGCTGAGCGTTAGCGCCAATATGGTCCCAATGTCCATGCGTATTGAAAATGTATTTAACCTGACATCCGGTCTCTTCAATCGCCGCCGCCAGAATTTCAAAATCACCGGCAGGATCAATCACCGCCATTTCCCCAGCCTCTCTGTCGGCCAGCAAATAGCAGTTAGTGGATATTGCGCCCAGTTCCAAACGCTGCAAAAGCAAATTTTCATCCGACATTTTATATTCTATCATCAAGCAGTTAACCTCCTGTTTTCAAAACAACTTCTGGCTGTCCAACAGCATTGTAACCGGCCCATCGTTGTTAATTTCCACCAGCATATCGGCCTGAAAAACCCCGCAGGCCACAGCAACATTTTTGCGCAGCTCCGCCACAAAATTCTGATAAAGCTCATTGGCAATTTCCGGCGCGGCAGCCTGTTCAAAGCCTGGCCTGCGCCCCCGACGACAGTCGCCATAAAGTGTAAACTGCGAAACCGCCAAAATCTCACCGCCGATATCCTGCACGCTTAAGTTCATTTTACCATTTTCGTCAGCGAAAATTCGCAGGTTGACAATCTTATCCGCCAACCAAAGCGCATCGGCCAGAGTATCCTCCCGGGCAACGCCAAGCAAAACCACCAAGCCGCGATCAATCTGCCCGGCAATCGCGCCGCCCTGCTCCTGAAGCAGCACCCGGGCAGAGGTTACGCGCTGAACAACAGCTCTCATCACAAAATCTCTCCTGTTAAAAACGTTTATTTTGAACCCATAGTTTTACGGTGCACATCAGTTACCCCGCGGATTTTTTTCAGTTTATTTATAATATATTCCAGTTGATTTAAATTATTGATTTCAATACGCAGCATACCGTTGCAAATTTTGTTATCGTCCACATCAAAATTAAGCGAATTAATGCGAGTTTTGGTTTCGGCCAGCGCCGACATAATATTTACCGCCAAACTATCCCGGTCCATAGCCGCGAAGCCAATTTCTGCCTGAAAAACGCCGGTGTTCTCGTTATCCCACTGCACGTCCACCAATCTTTCCGATTCATGCCGCTGATAATAGTTGATATTGGGACAATCCAGCTTATGCACCGAAACCCCGCGTCCACGGGTAATATAGCCGATAATCGCGTCGCCAGGCAGCGGACGGCAGCAGTTGGCAATCCGCACCATCAAATCGGCCTCGCCTTTCACCCAAACCCCCTTATCGTGTGTCGCGTTGCCGTCGCTAAATGGGCGCAGTTTCATCGGCGCAGTATTTTTTGTGGCGCTTGGCCCATCAGGTTCTAAAAATAACGCCTTGCGTAAATTATTATCGTCTTTGATACGGTTAATAATACCAATAGTAGTGATTGCGCCCTCAGCCAGGGCTACATACATATCTTCCGCTGAAACGAAATTAGCTTTTTTGCTGATTTCATTAATACGATCACTTTTAAACATGGCCGTCAAATCCATATTCTGCTTTTCGGCCTCTTTCTCCAGCATAGCGCGGCCCTTTTGTACCGAAAATTCATCACGGCCTTTCTGACGGAACCATTGACGAATTTTATTTTTGGCCTGATTAGTTTTGGCAATCTTCAGCCAATCCCGGCTGGGCCCGGTGCCCCGGGTTGTCAGAACCTCTACAATATTACCGTTTTCCAGCGTGGTATCCAGCTGCACAATGCGCCCGTCCACCTTGGCGCCAACGCATTGGTGGCCTACCTGGGTATGGATACGATAAGCAAAGTCAATCGGCGTAGCTCCATAAGGCAGTTCTATAACATCGCCGGCCGGCGTGAACACAAACACGGACATATCGCCAAACAAATCGCCTTTAACATTCTCTACAAATTCTTTGGCGTCGCTGACGTCTTTCTGCCATTCCAGCATTTGGCGCATCCAGGCCAGACGATTGTCCATATCCCTGGTATCGCCGCCCTTGCCCTCTTTATATTTCCAATGCGCGGCAATGCCATATTCCGCCACCTTGTGCATCTCATAGGTACGAATCTGCACCTCTACAGGCTGACCGGACGGCCCAATAACAGTGGTGTGCAGGCTTTGATACATATTGGCCTTAGGCATGGCAATATAATCCTTAAAACGTCCCGGCATCGGTTTCCAGAGAGTATGCACCATACCCAGCGCGCCATAGCAATCTTTAACCGTATCCACCAGCACCCGCACTGCGTGAATATCATAAATTTCGTTCAGGTTTTTATTTTGACGCTGCATTTTGCGATAAATAGAATAAAAATTCTTTGGCCGTCCACTGATTTCCGCCTTAATGCCAGCCTCCTGCAAATGCTGCTGAATTGTTTCGCAAACCTGATTAAGCAGCTGTTCACGCTCCTCCCGGCGCATCGTAATCTGTTCCACCAGATTATTATAGGCTTCTGGTTCCAGATAACGCAAACACAAATCTTCTAACTCCCATTTGATTTTATAAATACCCAAACGGTGGGCCAAAGGAGCAAAAATTTCCTGCGTTTCCAGGGCAATCTCCTTTTTGCGCAGTTCTGAGCGGTGCGTAGACAAAGTGCGCATATTATGCAGACGATCAGCCAGCTTGATAATAATAATCCGAATGTCCTTGCTCATTGCCAAAAACATTTTGCGCAGGTTTTCCACCTGCCGCTCCTGTTTAGAGCGAAAAGCCAGTTTGGAAAGCTTGGTAACACCGTCCAGCAGCAAAACCATTTCCGGCCCATAAAGCTTGTTCATATCGTCCAGGGTCATCTCGGTATCTTCCACCACGTCGTGCATCAGGCCAGCCATAATAGTAGTATCGTCCATTTGCAGGCCAGCCAGAATACTGGCTACCGCCAGGGGGTGTATAATATAAGGTTCGCCGGAATCACGACGCTGATCCTTATGCAGGCGAGCGGCCAGCTCATAAGCCTGGCGAATTTTTTCTTCATTACAACCGGGATTATATTCACGAATTTGCGCCAACAGTTCATCAATATTGGTGGCAACCTGTTGTTCAGACTTCATATTTTCCTCCACAATTAATATATTCTTATAAGCCTAATCCCAATCGCCAAGGAAGCGATTTATCATCAGCGGAAATTCTAACCTAATCGTCGCCGTTTTAACGGGAACAGCAGCGCACTGTTGCCTCGCTTAAAAAAGCGGCCTTCCGTCAAGAAAAGCCGCTCAATGCTTTATTATGTCTGATTTTCAGCTATAACTCAACAGCAATTCTATTTACGCAAAAATGATGGCAATTCCACATCATCAAAAGACGGCACCTTGAAAGACGGCGTTTCCGGCGCTGCCGGCTGCTGCGGTACAGACGGAGCCTCTGGCTCGCGACGGGTGGGCAGGTTAAGACCGCCGCCGACATTATTATTGCGGCCAGGCATTTTCAGGCCACCGGTCGGTAGGCCAAAAGGCATCGGCTTGGGTTTACCGTCAAAGCCGGTGGCCACCACAGTGATCCGGATAGCTTCGCCAAGGGATTCGTCATAACCAGCGCCCATGATAATATTAGCCTCTGGATCAGCCACGCTGGAAATATAATCGGAAGCCTCGGTAATATCCATCATCGAAAGATTGCTGCCGCCAGTAATATTGAACAGAATACCCTTTGCACCATCGATGCTGGTTTCCAGCAGCTGGCTGGAAATAGCCGCCTGCGCCGCCTCCAGAGCCTTGTTTTCACCATCCGAAATACCAATACCCATCATAGTGGTGCCGGCGTTCTTGGTAATCGCCTTAACATCGGCAAAGTCCACATTAATAAAGGCTGATTTGGAAATCAAATCGGAGATACCCTGCACGCCCTGACGTAAAACCTCATCAGCATAGGAAAAAGCCTCAGCCATCGAAGTCTTTTTGTCAATCATCTGCAAAATTTTATCGTTAGGTATTGTAATAATCGCGTCTACCTTTTCTTTCAAATCCGTAATGCCCATTTCTGCCTGCTGGGCACGTTTGCGCCCCTCAAAGCTAAAGGGCTTGGTTACCACACCGACGGTCAGCGCGCCTAATTCGCGGGCCAGATCGGCCACCACCGGAGCCGCGCCCGTACCAGTGCCGCCGCCCATCCCGGCAGTAATAAATATCATATCAGCACCCTGCAATTTTGTTTTAATTTCTTCCCGGCTTTCTTCGGCGGCTTTGCGGCCCACCTCCGGGTCCGCCCCGGCGCCCAGCCCCTTGGTAAGCTTTTGTCCAATCTGTACCTTATTTTTTGCGCGAGAAACCTGTAAAGCCTGACTATCTGTATTCAAAGCCAAAAATTCAACTGTATCCAAACCACAATCTATCATGCGATTAACAGCATTGTTGCCGCCGCCGCCAACACCCACCACAAAAATCTTCGCATTATCATTCATATAATCGTTTTCCCTGTTATCCATAGTCATTAACCCCTTTCTGGGTTATACATTGCCGCCAAAGCCAAGGAACATATAAAATATAACCCAACTGGCAATTTTAAAAGCCAGTTAACGTAGTTTATCTTGAATTATTTCGGCACATTTTTTTCAAATCCTGCTATTGTCATTATTTTTTTTTATTTTTTATAAAATCAGTTTTTTTACGAAGACGGCCACAGATCGCCCCCAGACGGCGGTTCCATATTCAAATAGGCCAAAACGGGCTGTTCCGGCAAGGACACGTCAACATAGTTCACGCTTTCCAACAAACCTTTTTGCCGTTCGCTCTGCAATATCTCCATGGCCACCGTAAACTTTTGCGCAAAATTGCTTTTATCCCCCAAATAGCAATCAACGCCATAACTTAAATGTGCCACAATATTCTGCTGATTGCTGACGTCCAATTCAGAAATCAACGCGGCGGAACGCTCGTCCATCTGGCGGATAACTGACAGGGCCGCCGCCACGTTCTCATTTTCTATCACCGTGCCTAGTTTTATATCAGCCTCAATATTGCTGACGCCAGAAATCGGAATAACCGCCAAACCGTCCAGCAGCTTTTGTTTCAATAACAAAGTTCCGCTAAAGTCCACAATATAAAGTGCGTCCGGCATCACGATAGCGGCCACCGGTACCCGCTCTTTAATGTTAATCGACAACGTTGAGGGCAGTTTTCTTTCCACGCTAACCTGTTCCACCCAAAAATTGGTTTTAATCATTGTTTGCGCCTTATTAAGATTGGCTTCATAAATATGCTCGCCCATTTCAAAACCGGAAAGTGCCAGAACTTCCTCTCGGGAAAGGCGGTTTATCCCGTTAATCTCAATACTGCGAATATTAAATATTGATGATTGGGCAAAGCCATAGCCCAGAACAAGCGCAATCAGCATCAGGCATACCCAGCCTATCCAGGCCAGGCTGCCAATCCGCCGACGCTTTTGCTTTTTGCGCTTATTTACTTCTTCTTCAAATGAAACTACTTTGCCCAATTCTTCACCTGCCAAAAATCAAACAACCAAGCGAAAAGCCGCCGCCGGTTTGCCGCAAACTACCGTGTTAAATTTACTCTGGCGGCTAATATCCGCCCCCAGGCTGCACAGCTTTTCAACAAAATCCTCATATCCCCGGTCTATATATTCCGCCTGCTCTATTACAGTACATCCCTGTGCCGCCAGGCCGGCCAAAGCCAGCGCCGCCCCGGCCCGCAGATCCGGCGCTCTGACTACCGCGCCATGCAGCCGGGCCACACCATCTATTATAGCACAGTTATCATGTGCTTGTATAGCAGCCCCCATCTTTTTTAGTTCATTAACAAAGGTCAGCCGATTTTCAAAAATACGCTCACAAACGGATGAACGGCCCTGCGCCAAACAGAGCATCGCCGTAAGCTGCGGCTGCATATCCGTAGGGAACCCCGGATATGATGCCGTAACAATCTGCGGCAGCGGCCAGGGGCGTCCACCGGCGCTTTGTACTTCAATATAAGCGCTATCGCCCGGTTTATTATATGTAAAATTAATTCCAGCCTGCCGCATAGCGTCCAGCAATGCCGTATTATGTTCAAAGCGCGCTCCTTTAAGATAAAGCCGGCCCCCGCACATGGCCCCGGCCAAAAGCAGCGTACCGGTTTCTATTCTGTCCGGCATAACCGTAAATTCCGCGCCATTTAGTTTTTTTACGCCTTCAATAGTAATAATATTGCTGCCGGCGCCGCTTATCCGGCCACCCATAGCGTTAATAAATGCAGCCAGATCGGCAATTTCCGGCTCAGCCGCCGCATTGTGTAAAACCGTCGTACCCTCAGCCAGAGCAGCCGCCATCAACAGATTTTCCGTCGCGCCAACGCTGGGAAAAGCCAAATGAATCTCCGCACCGCGCAGGCTTTTGACAAACGCAAAATATCCCGCCTCCAGCGGCAGAATTTTCGCCCCCAGGGCCTCCAGCGCTGCAAAATGCAAATCCATTGGCCGGCTGCCGATAGAACACCCGCCGCAAGCGCCAATTTCCGCCTCTTTAAAACGTCCCAGCAAAGGCCCCAATATCAGGTTAGAGGCTCTGATCCGCCCTAAAATTTCCGGGCTGGGCGCCACCGGCGAAACCTGCGAACAGTCCAGGCGCAAAATATCATTATGCCAGCTAACCCGCACCGAAAGTTCTTGCAGAACCGAAACCATCACCGAAACATCGTCTAAACAAGGTACATTTTTGATAACGCAAGTTCCATTGGTTAGCAGAGCAGCCGCCATAACAGGCAAAACGGCATTTTTAGCGCCGCTTATCTTAACTTCTCCGTTTAACTTTCTACCGCCGTTAATCACAATATTATCCATCCAGGCCGCCTCCCCTGTTTTGTCATATCCCATCGGCCCTTTCAGGCGTTTCTACCCAGCAGCCGCACTTCGGTTTCCAGATTAAAGCCGCTTTTTTCAGCCACAATCAGCCGAACCTGTTCAATCAAATTCAATACATCACGAGCTGTAGCGCCGCCCAAATTGATAATAAAATTACCATGTTTTTGGGAAACCTGAGCTTTACCGCAACACATTCCCTTACATCCCGCCTGTTCAATCAAATAACCGGCATGGGAACCTTCGGGATTGCGGAACACGCTGCCTGCCGAGGGATATTCCAAAGGCTGGCTCTGCCGACGCGAAAGCAAAATCTCACTGATTCGCTCCAGGGAAGACTGCCGGTCGCCGGCCGTCAGGCGCAGGGTTACGTTCAACGCCGCCATATTTTCTGCCAAACAACCGCTGCGATAACTAAAATTCAGTTTATCTCCCTGCAAAATCTGCAAAACCGCCTTTTGTGTTTCTGCCCCAGTATATGCCGCCGCCTGCACTTCGGTTACATACTCGCTAATTGAAGAACCATAAGCCCCGGCGTTCATCATCAAAGCGCCGCCCAAGTTGCCGGGGATGCCGCAGGCCCATTCTAAACCGGTCAGGCCGGCTTCGGCCGTTTGCCGGCTTAAAGCAGCCAACAAAACCCCGCATTCGGCTTTAACCAGGTATTCGCCGTCATTATAAGTATCCGGCAGAATTTCCACCTTATTTAACAGCTCGCCAATCCGCAGAACCACCCCGGCAATTCCCAGATCAGAAACCAGCAAATTACTGCCCCGGCCAATCACAGTCAGGGGAATATTGTTCTCTCGACAAAAAGTCAGCGTTTGCAAGACATCCTCAACCGAGGCCGCCTCCAGCAACCAATCCGCCGGGCCGCCAATCCGCCAGGATGTATATTCAGACATTGGAGCGTTTGGGCGAATAATACCGGAAAACGCCGCAAACAACCCGGCCATTTTTTGCTCTGTATAGTTCATAATCAATGCTCTCTTTCAATCTGCGCTGCATACATCTCGCCGGTATGCCGTATATTGCCCGCGCCGGCAATCAAAACCAGATCACCGTTTTCTACCACTCTGTCCAGAGTCTGCAAAACGTCTTTTTCCGTTCTGGCATAATAAACCGGGAATTTTTTGCCCCGGCTGCGTACCGCCTTAGCTAAAGCCTGCGAGTTTACCCCCTCAATCGGCTGTTCAAAGGCCGGATAAATCTCATTTAATACCAGAACGTCGGATTGGTCAAAAGCCGAGGCGAACTCCTTAAACAAAAGCTTAGTGCGCGAATAGCGATGAGGCTGAAAAACCACCACCAAACGCCGGGGAGCCAAACGTTTAACCCCTTGCAGCAGGGCTTTAATCTCGCTGGGATGATGCGCGTAATCGTCAAAAACAGAAATTTGCCGGGCTGCATCCTGCCCCAGCATTTCAAAGCGGCGGCCAGTTCCCTTAAACACAGCCAGTCCAGCCGCAATATCCGCAAATTCAAAGCCCAGACTATGCAAAGTCGCCACTGCCGCCAAAGCATTAGCCACGTTATACTCTCCCGGAACTTTAAGCTGCAAATCGCCAAGCGGCTTGCCGTGGTAAAACACCTGACAACGACTGCCGAAGCCCTGGAATTTAATCTCTCCGACCGTATAATCGGCAGTCTGATCATGTAAAGCGAAACTGACAAAGCGGCTGCAAATCCGACCGGCCATCTCTTTGAGAATTGGGCAATCCAACCCCAGCACCGCCCGCCCCGTGGCCGGCAGCTGATTAATAAACTGCTCAAAGGCTTTGATTAAATTCTCCATATTGCCGTAATGGTCCAGGTGATCGTTTTCAACATTGGTAACGACCGCCACCTTGGCAGGCAACAGCAAAAACGAGCCATCGCTTTCGTCTGCCTCGGCAACCATATATTCGCCAGTCCCCCAACAGGAATTAGCCTTAATATTGGCCAGCACCCCACCAACCACAATCGTTGGCTGCTGCTGCATGTGCAAAAGCGCCGTGCCGATCATACCGGTGGTGGTGGTTTTGCCATGGGCCCCGGCCACCGCAATCCCACTGCGCATGCGCAGCATTTCCGCCAAAAGCTCGGCCCGGCAGATAATTTTAATACCCCGGCGCGCAGCCTCGGCATACTCAGGATTATCGGGACGAATAACCGAAGAATAAACCAACAAATCCACATCCGAGGCCAAATTTTCAGCATCATGCCCTTGGTATACAGTTATACCAAGGCCCGCAAGCTCACGCGTCATTACACTATCCACCACATCGGAGCCGGAAACCCTAACCCCCCAGCCGTTTAAAATACGCGCCAGGGCGCTCATTCCGATACCGCCGATCGCTACAAAATGTACATGTTTACAAGAATCAATCAAAACTTTTTCCTCCCCCAACAGCTATGGCTGTTTAAAACCCGGCCACAGCCGCCGCAGCTTTAACAATATTATCTGCGGCATCCCGCCTGCCTAAGGCGGCTGAATTTGCCGCCATTTTTTTTCGCAGCTTTGTATCAAAAAGCGTTTTTAGCAAAGCATCTTTCAATGATTCAGCTGAAAGCGCCTGATCTTCAATTAACAGCGCCGCCCCTGCGTCCACCAAAGAGCGGGCGTTATAAACCTGGTGATTACCGGCAGCATAAGGATACGGCACCAGAACGGCGGCTCTGCCCAGCGCCATAACCTCGGCCAAAAAAGAGGCTCCCGCCCGGCTGACGACCACATCAGCCGCCGCCAGAGCATATTCCATATGATGCAGATAAGGCAACAGCAAAAAACCCGCGCTGGCCCTGGGATTATCCGCCGGCCCCGTTGACAAGCCGGCTTTTTTAGCCAGCTCGGCCGTTTCATCGAAAAGCTTTTCACCGGTGATATGCACAATCTGAACGCCTGCCGCTAACAACTCCGGCCAAAGCCCGGCCAAAGCCTGATTAAGATGCCGCGCCCCCTGACTGCCGCCGGTCATCACCAACACCGGTTTGTCAGGAGCCAAACCTAGCTGGCGGCGGGCCGCGCCGGGATCAGTCTGCAAAATCGCCTGCCGCACCGGCAGGCCAGTTAAAATTGTTTTATTGGCAACATTAACCGGCAGATCAGTAATCGGAAAGGTTAAACAAATTTTACCAACGCGTTTGCTGAGAATTTTATTAGTCTTACCCATTACGGCGTTTTGTTCATGCAAAAGCGTTGGAATATGCAGCCGGGCGGCCTCCAGCAGTAAAGGGCCGCAGGCGTAGCCGCCGGTGCCAATAACCAGATCCGGGCGGAAATCACGCAGCAGCGCTTTGGCCTGCGCCAGCCCGCGCCAGTTTTTGTAAAAAACCTTTAGGGTTTGCAGCAGGCCATGGCTCTTAAAGCCGGCCACGCTTATTGGAATAAATTTATAACCGGCTTCTTCCGCCAACTGATGCTCCATACCGTCGGCATTGCCCACATAAATAATTTTGGAATCCGGATAGCGCTGCAACAAAGCCTCCGCCACCGCCAGGGCCGGATATATATGGCCGCCGGTGCCGCCGCCGCTAAGCATAACATTCATACAAATCAATCCGTTTCTTATATTTATAAGGATTTTTCTGTCTAAAAACCAGTGTTCAAAACTATTTTTCCAGTTTGGCGTGGCGGGATATATTCAGCAACACGCCCACCGCCGCTAACGAAATAACTAATGAGGTACCGCCATAGCTGATAAACGGCAGCGGTATACCGGTTACCGGCATCAGGCCCAAAGCGACGGAAATATTAACCAAAGCCTGCACGCTCACCATCAGAGTTAAGCCGCTGGCCAACAGACTGCCAAAATAATCATTAACCTTAAGGGCAATCGTCAATCCGCGCCAGGTAAAGGCCAAAAACAGCAGCAGAACCACCAGCCCGGCCAGACAGCCGCCCTCTTCCACTAAAGTTGCAAAAATAAAATCCGTATGCTGGTCCGGCAGATAATACCATTTTGCGCCGCCGTTGCCCAGGCCAACGCCCATCAAACCGCCAGAGCCAATCGCCAGCAGCGATTGAATAACCTGATAGCCCTTACCGTAATAATCCGACCAGGGATCTAAAAAGCTGGTCAGACGTTTCAAACGGTATGGTTTCATGGCAATCAGCAGGGCCACCGCGCCGATTGCCGCCAAAACAAGCCCCAGCAAATGGCGCTTGGGTACGCCGACAATCAAGAAAATCAACATCAGCGTAATACCCATGGCAATACCGGTTCCCAAATCCATGATCGCCACCAGACCGCAGCAAAAGCCGGTAAATACCAAATACGGGAAAAAATCCCCGAAAAAAGTTTTAAAAGGTTTTTTACGCTTGGCTAACAAATAGGATATCTGCACCAGAACCGAAAGTTTCATAACATCAGAGGGCTGAAAGCGAATACCGGCAATTACCAGCCAGCGTTTAGAACCCTCACCGCTGCCGCCGGTATCGCCCATCGTGGTGAACATACCCAGCACCATCAGCGAAACGCCAATCCAAAAAATGATGTTATGCAGACGGCCATAGGTATGATAATCAATATTGATAGCCAAAAACATGGCCACCAGCCCTAAAGAACCGTTAATCAGCTGTTTTTTCAGAAAATAGTAGGAATCGCCTTTGTCATAGGTTGCCACATAATGACTGGCCGAGAGAACCATAACCAAACCAATGCAAACCAAAATAAACACAATCAAAAACAACCAGTAATCAATGTGCCCTCTTTTGTTGGCCAAGCTTTTTCCCCCTCCCCAGCAATATAAAAACAGTAAAACAACCTTGTCTGCTTATATTATTATTTTAACAGAAAGGCCATATGATATTCCAGACCAAGTCGTCTAAAAATTATGCTAAAGTACGCCTATTTATACCTGACGTCCGATTTTTTTTACCAATTCCGCAAGATTATGCTATAACGTCTGCTGGCGGAATTTTATTTCATTTGGATTTTCCGGCAATTTGCTGCACCAACTCCTTAAAGCGGCGTCCGCGCTCTTCAAAATTGCTGAACATTCCCCAGCTGGCGCTGGCCGGCGAAAGCAACACTTCATCCCCCGCCTCGGCCGCCG
>CAQWMM010000042.1 GCA_948907985.1 uncultured Bacillota bacterium | reverse complement strand
TCCCTAACGGTAAGATATGCCACCTCTCCCATAGGGAGAGGCAAGTTTAAAAGTTTCGATAATAAATAAAAAATATATATAATAATATATACATATAATAAGGAAAAATACATATGAAAAATATTGTAATATGCGGCAGTACCGGTTCGATCGGGCGTCAGGCTTTGGAGGTCTGCGCCTGGTTTCCGTTGCAGCTGCGCCCGGTGGCGCTGACCGGCGGTGGCAATATCCGGCTTTTGGCAGAGCAGGTGCGGCAATTTAAGCCACAGGCTGTCGCTCTGGCGGACGAAAGCAAATATGCGGATTTTAAGGCGTTGCTGGCAGAAATACCGAACTGTCGGACAAAAATTTTATCAGGCCGGGAGGGCGTTTTGCAGGCGGCGGCCTGGCCAGGGGCGGATATGCAGGTGGCGGCGATTTCCGGACTGGCCGGTTTGCAGCCGACGCTGCAAGGTTTGGCGGCCGGTCTGGATATTGCTTTTGCCAATAAAGAAGTTTTGGTGGCGGCCGGCGAGCTGGTTATGCAAATGGCGGCGGCTGGTAATAGCCGTTTTTTGCCTGTTGACAGCGAACACTCGGCAATCTGGCAGTGCTTAAACTCGCCGGCCCAACCCTGGCGGCGGAACCGCGAGGTGGCCAGTCTGCTTTTAACCTGTTCCGGCGGGCCTTTCAGAAATTCTTCACAAAAAGAAATTGCGGCGGCTGGCGTGGCGGAAACTCTGCGCCACCCGACCTGGCAGATGGGAGCTAAAATCACGGTGGATTCTGCCACGCTGCTAAATAAAGGGCTGGAAATTATTGAAGCGCATTGGCTGTTTAACCTGCCTTATGAGCAAATCGAGGCGGTAATCCATCCGGAAAGTATTATTCATTCAATGGTGCAGTATCGCGACGGCGCTTTGCTGGCGCAGCTAAGCTATCCAGATATGCGCCTACCAATTCAATATGCGCTGGCTTATCCCGAGCGTTGGCCCAATCGTTTACAGCCGCTTAATTTTGCGGAACTGGGCAGCCTGACCTTTCAAAAACCGGACGAAGAGCGATTTCCCTGTTTGCGCTTGGCCAAACAGGCCGGGAAAACCGGCGGCACGACGCCAGCGGTGCTTTCCGGCGCTAATGAGGCTCTGGTGGGCGCTTTTCTGGCCGGGCGCATTAAATTGGGCGGGATTGCCGATGGTCTGGCCGATGTTTTGGCGGCGCACCAAAACATTGAACATCCCGATTTAGCAATGATATTACAGGCTGATAGCTGGGCAAGAGATTATGTGGCAAATTGGCTGGCCGAAAAAAAAATATAAAAAAATCGGTTTAGCTATTTAAAATTTGCAGAAAATCTTATATAATAAATAGATATTAATTGTATATGTGTATAAAGAGGAGGTTTTGCATGAGCATTGTCTATACATTGATTATTTTATGTGTTTTGGTTCTGGTGCATGAGTTCGGCCATTTCGCGGTTGCCAAGCTGAACGGTATTTATGTGGAAGAGTTTGCCATAGGCATGGGGCCAAAGCTGTTTAGCTGGGGCAAGGGAGAAACTATTTATTCAATTCGCGCTTTGCCGATTGGCGGGTTTGTGAAAATGGTGGGAGAAGAGGAAGAAAGCGATAATGAGCGCGCCTTCTGTAATAAGGGTGTTTTGGCCAGGATGGCGGTTACTTTTGCCGGGCCGGCGATGAATTTTATCTTTGCCATTGTGTTTTTTATGATCGCTTTTATGTATTTTGGTTCTCCGGCTTCTAACGGCTTGATTGGCAGCGTTTATGACGGTTATCCGGCGGCGGCGGCCGGTTTGCAGCCTGGCGATGTGTTGGTGGCTTTGGATGATAAGCCGGTTGACAACTGGGATGAAATCAGCGCTTTTATGCAAAATGCCCAGGTTGGCCAGCAGGTGGAAATTGGCTGGCAGCGCGGCGGCGAATTTTTCAGCGCTTCGGCAGTTTTGGCGGCCAATGAATCCGGACAGCCGGTTTTGGGCATAACCCAGGGTGTGGCGCGGGCTGATGTTTTAGGTTCCATTAAAAGGGGCTTTGCCACAACCGTGGAGTTTACCGTTTTGGTTTTAACCTCGCTTTGGCAGATGATCTCCGGCGCGATGGCGGTTGAGGTGGCCGGCCCTGTTGGTATGGTTTCTATGGTGGGCGAATATGCCGACGTTGGTTTGATGTATCTGTTTTTGTTCGCTGGCGTTTTAAGCGTTAATTTGGGTGTGATGAATTTGCTGCCAATTCCGGCGCTGGACGGCTCACGTCTGGTCTTTTTGCTGATAGAGGGGATTCGCCGCAAGCCGATTGACCGCGATAAAGAGGCCATGGTAAACTTTGTTGGTTTCGTTTTGCTGATGACTCTGATGTTGGTGGTAACCTATTGCGATATAGAAAGATTGCTGAAATAAGACTTAGAAAGAATTTAAGATAAAATTTGGTGTTAAATATAATATGATAGAACGCAAAAAAACTAAACAGGTTATGGTGGGCAACGTGCCGATTGGCGGTGGTGCGCCGGTGGCGATCCAATCCATGACTAACACTGATACGGCGGACGTGCCGGCTACGCTGCGCCAGATTGAAGAGTTGGCGCGGGCGGGCTGCCAGCTTGTGCGGGTAACAGTACCGGATGAAGCGGCGGCAGCGGCGCTGCCGGAACTTACTGCCGCCAGCCCGGCGCCGCTGATTGCCGACATTCATTTTGATTATCGTTTGGCTTTGGCTGCGCTCGATGCCGGAATTGCCGGTCTGCGCCTGAATCCCGGCAATATCGGCGGTGCGGAAAACGTGCGGCAGGTGGCCAGAGCTGCTAAGGAGGCCGGAGTGCCTATTCGGGTTGGGGTAAACAGCGGTTCCTTATCCAAAGAGGTTCTGGCGCGCTATGGCGGCGTGCAGGCGGCGGCGCTGGTGGAAAGCGCCTTAAGTGAAATTGCCCAGCTGGAAGCTGAAAACTTCTTTGATATTGTGGTTTCGCTAAAGGCCTCCAATGTACCGCTGATGCTGGAGGCCTACCGTCAGCTGGCCGAGCGGGTGGATTATCCTTTACATATCGGCGTAACCGAGGCCGGAACCCCGCGCCGCGGCAGTATCAAATCGGCGGTGGGTATAGGCGCGCTGTTGGCGCAGGGCCTGGGCGATACTCTGCGGGTATCCTTAAGCGGCGATCCGGTGCAGGAGATATTTGTGGCTAAAGAGATTTTGCGCAGTTTGGATTTGTACCGGGAGGGTGTGGAGTATATTGTCTGCCCAACCTGCGGGCGAACCAGGATTGACCTGCCCGCGATTGCTGATGAGATTGAGCGGCGGGTGGAGGCGCTGGATTTGGAAAATAAATTGTCCAAACCGCTGAAACTGGCGATTATGGGCTGTGTGGTGAACGGCCCGGGCGAGGCCCGGGAGGCGGATCTTGGACTGGCCGGCGGCAATGGAGAAGGCGCTTTGTTTGTTAAAGGAAAGACTGTGGGCAAATATCCGGCAGAGCGGCTGGTGGATGAGTTTATGAAATTGTTAAAAGTTTATATAAAAGATTTGGAGGATGAGAATTAATGAGAGCAAGCAGTATGTTTGCGCCGACTTTACGCGAAGTGCCGGCGGATGCGGAAATTATCAGCCATAAGCTGATGCTGCGCGCTGGTATGATGCGCAAAGCGGCTTCTGGCGTTTATACTTATCTGCCTTTGGCCTGGCGTTCTATTCGCAAAATTGAAGAGATTATCAGACAGGAAATGAACGCCAAAGGCGGACAGGAAATTTTGATGCCGGCGGTGCAGCCGGCGGAGATCTGGCAGGAAAGCGGCCGTTGGAACGTTTACGGCGCGGAGCTTTGGCGGGTGAAAGACCGCAATGGCCGGGATTTTTGTCTGGGGCCGACGCATGAGGAAATGATTAGCATGATTTTTCGCAATGACGTTCGCTCTTATAAACAGTTGCCGCAGCTTTGGTATCAGATTCAAACCAAGTACCGGGATGAGCGCCGGCCGCGCTTTGGTTTAATGCGCAGCCGCGAGTTTATTATGAAGGATTTGTATTCCTTTGATTTGGACGAGGCCGGTTTGGATAAAAGCTATAATCTGATGTATGACGCTTATAGCCGGGTGTTTACGCGCTGTGGTTTAAACTTCCGCCCGGTGGAGGCCGATAGCGGCGCGATTGGCGGCAAGGGCAGCCATGAGTTTATGGCCCTGGCCGAGGCGGGCGAGAGCGCGATTTTATATTGTGATACCTGCGATTGGGCGGCCACCGATGAAATTGCCGGGCGGGAGCCACTGCCGGTACCTGTGGAAGAAATGCTGCCGGTTGAAAAGGTTGACACTCCAAACTGCGGTACGGTGGAGGATGTGGCAACGTTTTTGCAGGTGCCGACCAGCAGGATTGTTAAAACGATGTATTATAAGGCGGATGGTCAGCTGGTGATTGTATTGGTGCGCGGCGACAGGCGGATTAACGAAATTAAGCTACAGGGACTGTTGGGCTGCAATGAGCTGGAATTGGCTGATAACGCCAGCCTGGAAACCGGTGGCCAAAAAGTTGGCTATCTGGGGCCGGTTGGCGTGGAGAATATTAAAATTTATGCCGACGCCGAAGTACCGTTGCTTTATAATGTGGTGGTAGGTGCGAATGACGGCGAGCGCCATTTGCTGAATGTAAATTATCAGCGGGGGGATTTTCGCATTGATCAGGTGGCCGATCTGCGTTATCTGGAAGAGGGCGAGCAATGCCCGCATTGCGGCGGCCATGTTAAGCTGGCCCGGGGTATTGAAGTCGGTCAGATTTTTAAGCTGCATACTAAATACAGCGATTCGCTGCACGTTAATTATGCAGCGGAAGACGGCCACGAGCGGCCGGTAGTGATGGGCTGCTACGGCATTGGCGTTGGGCGTACCCTGGCCGCGGTTATTGAGCAGAGCCACGACGGCGACGGTATTATCTGGCCCATGCCGGTGGCTCCTTATCAGGCGGTGATTATCCCGGTGAACGACCGGGAAGAAACGTTGGTTAACACTTCGGAGCAGCTTTATGCAGAACTGACGGCAGCCGGCCTGGAGGTGGTTCTGGACGACCGGCAGGAACGCGCCGGCGTTAAATTTAAGGACGCGGATCTGATTGGTTATCCGGTACGCATTACCGTTGGCGCTAAAGCGCTGGCGCGCGGCAATGTGGAAGTTAAACTGCGTTCAACCGGAGAAATGCAGGAAATTGCGGTTACAGAAATTAAAAGCTGGTTACAGGCTTTTGTTGCGGCGGAAATTGCAAAATGCAGCATCAAGTAAACGGCTGCTTGCAGGCAGAACTTTTGCAGGTGCGGGGCCTTTTGCATCGAAATTTTCGCCCTTATGCCGGGCTGCTGGCCGCTGAATATCAGCCGCCGGCAGATTGGCTGAACCGGGAGTTGGTGCCGACGCTGATTTTGCTGCCCAGCGTATGCGCTGATAACGACGGTTTGCCACGACCGGCCGCCGCCAAAATCCGCAATCTGGCTTTGGCTATGGAGCTTAGTTTTTTAGCCAGCCGGGTGCATGATCTGTGTGCGGCGGGGAAAAAGCCGGAAACCGCTGATTCTGCTGTTCTGACGGCTCCCAGCCGGGCTATTTTAGTAGGCGATTATCTCTATACCTTAGCGGCAATGAGGGTGGCCGAGAGCGGTTATAATCAATGGCTGGCACGGATCGGGCGGACGATTTGCCGCCGTTCCGAAGCTCGGCTGGCACGTTTGCGCTGGCCGGCGCGCCCCTATGTTACCGAAGCGGAAAAACTGGCTAATTTACATAAGGAGCAGGCGGAAGGCATGGCTCTGGTTGCGGAAATGTCGCTGGCCGAACTCGACTGGTCGGAAAATGCGCGGCAGGCCTGGACGGAATTTGGTTTTTATGTGGGGTTGGCGCAGGGGATTTTGTTAGATTCCGGCAATCCGGCGGAAGCGTTGGCGAAAGCTGGGCAGATTTTGCAGTCTTTGCCGCTTAAATTGCAGGCTGCCGCTCAAACTAATATTCTGGCCAAGATGGCCGCTTGTAGAAGTTATCGGCGGGATGAATATGAGCAAGCTGTTAAATAAAAAAATAAATACACCGGGCGCCGGCAAGGGCAAATTGCAAAAGCTGGAACAAAAATGGCAGACGGTGGTTAAAGCGGAGCTGACCTATTTGGAGGATTATCTGCGCGAAAGCATTACCTCGGATGACGCAATGCTGCAAGCGGCGGCTTTGGGGCTGATCGAGGCCGGCGGCAAGCGTCTGCGCCCGGCTTTAGCCTATTTATCCGCTCGTCTTTGGGGCGCGGCGCTGGACGATTTGCTGCCGCTGCTGGCCGCTTTAGAACTGATTCATACCGGCAGCCTGGTGCATGACGATATTATTGATAATGCCAGACTGCGGCGCGGTAAACCAACTGTTAGCTATGTGCATGGCGACGCTGCCGCGCTTTATGTGGGAGATTATCTGATTGGCCGGGCGATGGAATTGATTGCCGTTTATCAGGATGAACGCCTGAATTTGAGTCTGAACCGTACGGTTTTGCAAATGTGTTTGGGCGAGTTAAGGCAGGAGCGCGATTTTTTTCGTCAAAATCAAAGTTATTGGGATTATTTTCGGCGGATTCGCTGCAAAACCGCCCTGCTTTTTGCCGGCAGCTGCGAGTGCGGCGCACTTTTAGCCGGCGCTGATAAGCGGAGGGTTGACTCTTTGTGGCGTTGGGGCTATAATTTGGGTATGGC
The DNA here is from genome assembly GCA_948907985.1 of uncultured Bacillota bacterium. Classification (GTDB taxonomy): domain Bacteria; phylum Bacillota; class Dehalobacteriia; order UBA4068; family UBA4997; genus Avidehalobacter. The sequence goes on along the minus strand of CAQWMM010000042.1, from coordinate 8,722 downwards.
CTTTCAAATTATAGATGATTTGCTCGATTTGGCGGCAGACGAAACGGATATTGGCAAGCCGACCGGTAATGATCTGCGGCAGGGCAATTTATCATTGGCCGTGCTTTATGCTTTGCGCCAAAAAAATAACGCCGGCCTGGGGAAGCTGCCGGAACTGATTGACTGCTTGCGCCAAAAGGATTATCAGGTTCTGCCGGAAGCCTTAAACTTGGTACGGCAAAGCGGCGGACTGGCTTATGCCGGCAAAACGGCGGGCCGCTTTTTGCAAAAATGCGAGCAGGAGCAGCAGCTTTGGCCGGAAAGCAAGGAAAAAAGGGCTTTGACTGATGTGTTGACCGGTTTTCGGCGGCATATCAATTTGTTAACCACGACAAAATAAATAAAACAGTTTAAAATAGGAGAATAAAAATGGCAATCGAAAAATATCTGGAACATTTTCCAAAAATTGATCCTAAAAGCTATATTGCGGATTCGGCTGTGGTTATGGGTATGGTAGAGTTGGGCGAGGGAACCAGCGTTTGGCCAAACGCTACCCTGCGCGGTGATGTAAATTATATTAAAATGGGCAAGTTCAGCAATGTGCAGGATAATGCGGTGGTGCATGTGGCGGCGCAGCCTTGCCCCACAATTATTGGCGACCATGTAACCATTGGGCATGGGGCGATTGTGCATGCCTGCATTATTGAGGATAACTGCCTGATTGGTATGGGGGCGACGGTTCTGGACGGCGCAATTATCGGCCACGGTTCGATTGTCGGGGCCGGGGCGGTGGTGGCGCCGGGCAAGGTTATTCCGCCGTATTCTAAGGTTATGGGGATTCCCGGTAAGGTTATGGCAACCATGACTGAAAACGACGAGCAGGCGCGGATTAAACATGCGCGCCGTTATTGGAACTTGGCTACTCAATATATTGAGGGCGGTGAAAAGTATTTGCTGGACGAGCCAAAAATTCCGATTGAAACTGCTGAAGAATACAAAAAATATTTATAAGCGGAGGATAGATTATGGCATCTGAAAAAACGGCAGAAAAAAGTAATAAGGCAGCGGAGAAAAATAATAAAACTGCGGATAAAAACAGCAACGATAAAGCCACAGCTTTAGACGCGGCCCTGAAACAGATTGAGAAAAGTTTCGGCAAAGGCTCGGTGATGAAATTGGGTTCGTCGGCCCGGCAAATGGTTGACGTTATTCCCACCGGCTGTCTGCCGCTGGATATTGCTTTGGGCGTGGGCGGTATTCCGCGTGGGCGAATTATTGAGATATATGGGCCGGAATCCTCCGGTAAAACAACTTTGGCCCTGCATATTGCCGCCGAGGCGCAAAAGATGGGCGGCATTGCGGCGTTTATTGACGCGGAGCACGCCCTGGACCCGGTTTATGCCAGCAATCTGGGCGTTGATTTGGACGAGCTGCTGGTTTCACAGCCGGACAGCGGCGAGCAGGCTTTGGAAATTGCCGAAGCATTGGTGCGCAGCGGCGCGGTTGATGTGGTGGTGGTGGATTCGGTGGCCGCTTTGGTGCCCCGGGCGGAACTGGAGGGCGAGATGGGCGACGCCCATGTCGGCTTGCAGGCCAGATTGATGAGCCAGGCGTTGCGCAAGCTGACCGGAGCGGTTAACAAAAGCCGTACGGCCATTGTGTTTATCAATCAACTGCGGGTAAAAATCGGCGTGATGTTTGGCAACCCGGAAACCACCGCCGGAGGCCGGGCTTTGAAGTATTACGCGACTGTGCGCATTGACATTAGAAGAACGGAAACCCTGAAACAGGGTTCCGATTTAGTGGGTAACCGCACCAAGGCTAAGGTTGTGAAGAACAAGGTGGCGCCGCCTTTTAAGATTGCGGAATTTGATATTGTTTTCGGCGAGGGCATTTCACAGGCCGGCTCGCTGTTGGATTTGGGCGTTAATTTGGACGTTATTAAAAAGAGCGGTTCCTGGTTCTCTTATAAGGATGAAAAAATTGGCCAGGGCCGGGAGAATGCTAAAAAATATCTGAATAACAATCCTGAAATTTTTGCCGAGATAGAGGCAAAAGTGCGGGAGCTTTCCGTCAACTCCAATCGGATCTCTTTTGGAACCGAGGATGATGAGGCTGAAGCTGAAACTGAAGATAATTCAGCATTTAATCCCGAAGAAACAAGTGAGGAATAAACATAATTTAACCAAACAAAAATAGCCATAATAAAGACTTCAACCGGACAAAACCTTTGTTCGGTTGATTTTTTTGTTTAAACAGCTTGTAACTGTGGAAAATGTGGAAAACATTGGATTTTGGTTGAAAAATTTTGCTCAAATAATGCTTGAGAAAAAAACTTTTTATAGTGTTTATAGCTGTTTCAGCCGAAATTATAGGCCTGCCTTGCCATAGAATCCTCAAAATATTTTGACTCGGTGGTGAAAATCCCTTTTTCCACTGAATAAATAGTCTGTTTTTGTAGTTAAAAAAAGGGGTGGGAGGCTTGCATTTTTAAAGCAAAATGGTTAAAATTAATGATGTAAGTGTTAAAAAGTGGTGGCAAGTGTTAAAAAGTGGTAGATGTTGTGTTGGCAGCGAGCCTGAAAGCCGGGAGGTGAGAGCAAATGTCATTCATGGGCACATATCAAAACAATGTTGATCCCAAGGGAAGAGTCAGTATCCCGGTGAAGTACAGAGATGCTCTCGGCGAACGGTTTTATGTAACCAAAGGCTTTGACAGCTGCATTGATATTTACACCGTTGAAGAGTGGGAAAAGTTTGCAGAAAAGCTGCACAAACTTTCCGTAACCAAACGCGATATGCGTGATTTTGTGCGTTTTATCTTTGGCAACGCCACCGAGGTGGAGCTGGATAAACAGGGACGCATTTTGCTGCCGGCCATGCTTCGGGAAACGGTGGGTATCGAAAAAGAAGTGATAGTTATGGGCGTGGGAAACAAAGTGGAGATCTGGGACAAAGCCAGGTGGGATGAACGTCAGCAGGTTATTGCTCAGCATATTTCAGATATTTCTGAAAACCTGGGGGCTTTTGATGTTGACATTGATTTTTAAGCCGGTGATTTTGTTGCCAGACAATGTGGCAGGTATAGAGTGAGTTAGAAGAAGGGGTGTTTAATTGGACTTTCAGCATCAGCCGGTTTTGTTTGAACAAACTCTTGCAAGCTTAAATTTGCGGCCCGGCGGTCTTTATGTGGATGGCACATTGGGCGGCGGCGGTCATAGCGCCGGCATTTTGGCGGCTATTGCGCCGGACGGGCGCGTTATCGGCCTGGACAGGGACGATGACGCCTTGGCGGCGGCCTCGGAACGCCTGAAAGATTTTGGCGGACGTTTTTGGCCAATTAAGGCTAATTTCGCCGATATGGCTGATGTTTTGGCCGCGGAGGGTATCAAACAGGTTGACGGAGTGCTTTTAGACATTGGCGTTTCTTCTCATCAGTTAGACGAGCCGGCAAGAGGCTTTTCATATATGCAGGACGGCCCTTTGGATATGCGCATGGACAGGCGCGACGGCCGTACGGCGGCGGATTTGCTGGCAGAAATCTCTGAAGAAAATTTGGCAGATTTAATTTATCGTTATGGGGAAGAAAAATTCTCGCGCAGAATTGCCCGGCGATTGGTTGAGGCCCGAGAGCAGCAGCCTTTAACCAGCACGGCGCAGCTTGCCGAACTGGTGGCGGCGGCCATACCGGCGGCCAAGCGCCGGCAGGAAAAACAGCACCCGGCCAAGCGGACTTTTCAGGCTTTGCGCATTGCCGTTAATGATGAGCTGGGCGCTTTGGAAAGTGGATTGGCGGCAGCTTTCAGTATTCTGAAAAGCGGCGGCAGATTATCCGTAATTACTTTCCATTCGCTGGAGGACCGGATTGTTAAGAATTATTTTGCCGGTTTGGCTAAGGGGTGCGACTGCCCGCCGGAATTTCCGGTTTGCGTCTGCGGTAAAAAACCGCAGGGCAGATTACCCTGGCGTAAGCCGCAGATTGCCGGTGAAAATGAATTGTCGGTTAATCCCCGGGCGCGCAGCGCCAAATTGCGGACAATAGAAAAAATTTAGCGAACAATGTTAGATGTTAGCATAATTAATTTGCTTTTTTGGATTAGGATTTTAAGGAAAGTATGTTTGCAGCAGCTTTCAGAAAGGATGTGACGTAAATTGCAAACGGCCTATAAATATCAACCAACAGAAGCCGAACTACGTCGGGCAGAATTTAAGGTGTACGAGTCGGGAGCTGAAAGCGCAAAAAGCATTAGCCAGAAAAAACGCAGAAAACTGCGTTTCCGCCAGAGGGCGCAAGTTTTGGTTTCAGTGTTTATGATTTTTATGATGAGCATGGGCTATATGATGCTTAACACGCAAATCACAATGCTGGGCTATGAAATCAACAAAACAATGGCGGCTATTGATTCGCTTTCTAACGATAACGCTAAACTGTTGCTGGAAATTGAAACGGCCACCTCGCCGGAAAAGGTTAACGCCTATGCGCTGGAACATTTTAATATGGTGGCGGCTACGGAGGATACGGTGGTATATTATGAAGAAAACCCCGGCTATGATTATCAGGTAGGGGCCAGCGGCATGGCTATGGATCCGGCCGTTTTGGGTTATGGCTCTGTTGAGGTTTTGGATCAAAAGGACAGTGATAATAATTTTATAAATGCGATTAGTTCGCTGTGGAGTTCCCTTAAGTCGGGCAACAGTGCAGACAGCGGCGGCAATGTTCAGGTGGGTATGAGTAATTAGCTTAATAATGGTCGGAGAATAAAGCCTGTGAATTTGCTAAATTTGCAACCAAGGCTTTATTCTCTGCTTTTAAGGGGATATTAATGTCATTTTTTCAGCCCGCGCTCAATATGTTTAATAGTAAATAGCCTGCTGTGGGCAGTGTGTTTGCTTGGAAAGGGTGTTTATCTGTGCAGAAGAGTCAATTTGCAGTAAAGAAAAATCTGGTTGGCATATTTGTATTGCTCACCTTTTGCTTTGTTCTGGTTGGCGTGGGGCTAGGTTACCGCACTTTGATTCAGGGAGCGGAACTGCAATCCAAGGCAGAAAACACCCGCACCCGTTCTGTTACAGTGCCGGCTAACCGGGGCACTATTTATGACCGCACTGGTTCGGTTTTGGCAGTCAGCATCAGTACCGATTCGGTGGCGGTTAATCCCAGCCAGATTGACGAGGTCAACGTGCCTGGGGTGGCTGAGAAACTGTCGGCTATTTTGGAGCTGGATTATAACAGCGTGTATGAACGTCTGACCAAACAATCTTATTTTGAGTGGATTAAACGCAAAGCTGACTTTGAGATGGTGGATAAATTAAAAGAAGAAATTGCGAATGACCGCCAGAATAAAACCAAAACCCTGAAGGGCGTGATGTTGGTGGAAGAAACACAGCGTTATTACCCCAAGGTTACGCTGGCCGCCAATCTGCTTGGCTTTGCCGGTGTGGATAATCAGGGGCTGGAGGGTATTGAGTATTCCTATGATGAAATTCTAAAAGGCGTGGACGGCAGTATTGTAACCGAGTTTGACAGTAAAAATAATATCATTCAGCAGGCTATTCAGGAATATAATCAGCCGCAGGATGGGTATAATATTTATCTGACGATTGATGAAAATATTCAATATTTTGCGGAGCGGGAGCTGGACAATTTGATGAACAGCGAAACCCCGCCCAAGGCGGCGGCGGCTTTGGCGATGGACCCTAAAACCGGTTCTATCCTGGCCTGGGCCAATCGGCCAACCTATGATCCCAATAATTATCAGCAGTATGACGAAAGCTACCGGCGTAATATGCTGATTACTGACGTTTACGAGCCTGGTTCCACATTTAAGATTATTACGGCCTCTTCCGCCCTGGACAGCGGCGCGGTAACGGTGAACGATCGCTTTTATGATCCCGGCTATGTTCAGGTGGGGCCGGCCAAAATCAAGTGTTGGCGAGATTATCGGCCGCATGGCAGCCAAAGTTTTGCGGAGATTATTCAAAACTCTTGCAATCCCTGTTTCGTCAATTTGGTGCAGCGAATGGAGGAAAAACAGCCGGGAACTTTTTATAAATATATTGACGCTTTTGGTTTTGGCCAAATTACCGGTTTGGGTTTGCAGGGAGAATCCAAAGGATTGGTTATTAATCAGGATAAGGTAAGCAATCTGGATATGGCTACTATGGCGATCGGCCAGAGCATTGCCGTAACGCCGCTGCAACTGGTTACGGCGGTTTCGGCGGTGGCTAACGGGGGCATTTTATTGCAGCCGCAGATTATTGATCATATTACGGATAAAGACGGCAATATCATCCAGGAGTTTGAGAAAAAGGAAGTCCGCCGGGTGGTATCAGAGGACGTGGCCAATACTGTTTGCCTGATGTTGGAAAACGTGGTTACCAAAGGCACTGGTTCGCGCGCTTATGTTCCCGGTTATCGGGTGGGCGGCAAAAGTGGTACGGCGCAAAAGCCGGGCGAGGGCGGTTATATGGAGGGCAAATATATAGCCTCGTTTTGTGCGGTTGCCCCGGTGGATGATCCCCAGGTGGTTATGCTGGTTATTCTGGACGAACCCAGCAGCGAACTTTATCAGGGCGGCCAGGTGGCGGCGCCGGTTTTGCAGTTGATTATGGCCGACACGCTGCGTTATCTGGGCGTGGTTTCGCAGTTGCAGGATCTTAAAACGGAAAAAATTGATTTTAAGGCGGAGCAGATGACTTCTGTTCCCGATGTGCGCGGGCTGACAGTGGAAGAGGCCAAAAAGGTGATTTCGGTGGCCGGGCTTAATTATCAGCTTGACGGCAGCGGCGCTTATGTGGGCAGTCAAACCCCAGCCTCCTTTAGTCAGGTGGCGGTTGGTACCACAATTTTGTTGGATACGGTTGGCTCGTCTGACAGTGATACGGTGGTTGTTCCGGATCTGACTGGTAAATATGTACGCCAGGTGGCGGAAATTTTGAACGCTATGGGTCTTAAAGTTAAGGCGGAGGGCAGCGGCCAGGCTTATGAGCAAAGCCCCGTGCCCGGAGTACGCGTTAATCGTGGGGATGTGGTAACCGTATATTTTTATAGCGAAAATTCCGCGCCGCCTACCGAAAATTTAGAGGAGCCATATTAAATATCCCGTAAAATATAATGTAAATCGTAAAAAATAAAAAAGTTGCCGATAATATAGAGGAAAAAAATGAAAAGAGGGGAATTATTTATAAGTTATAGTTTTTTTGTGGATTTGACTTGCCGCATAAAAAAGGAGGCATATACATGAGATTAAGAGATATTGCTTTTTATCTGGGCATTGAGCCGGAAAGCGTACCGGATATCAATGTGAAAAACCTACACTATGATTCACGGACGGTGCAGCCGGAAGATGTTTTTATCGCTTTGGTGGGCACAAACACTGATGGACATAATTATATTGAACATGCTATTGCTAACGGGGCGGCGGCGGTGATTGCGGAATATGCGCCGCAGAGCGTATCTGTGCATACGCCGGTTTTGGTGGTTAAGGATACGCGCAAGGTGATTTCGCTGCTTGCCGAGTTGGTGCATGATTTCCCGGATCGTAAACTGAATATCGTAGGGGTTACGGGGACTAACGGCAAAACCACTACCACAAATTTGATTCGCTATCTTTGGCAGCGCCGCCAGATTAAAGCCGGTTTAATTGGTACAATCTGTAATTACTGTAACGAACGTAGCCTGCCGGCGGTGAATACCACGCCGGAGCCTTTGCAGCTGGCTGAATTGCTTTCGCAAATGGTCGAAGAAGAGTGTACGCATCTGGTTATGGAGGTTTCATCTCATGCCCTGAAGCAGAAACGCGTTGCTGCTTTGCAGTTTCAGGGGGCGGTTTTCACTAACTTAACGCAGGATCATTTGGATTATCACCGAACCTTTGAGGATTATCTGGACGCTAAGCTGGAGCTGTTCAGAATGTTGGGGGATAATCCCGGCCCAACCTATGCGGTGGTAAATATTGACGATCCGCGGGCTGTGCATTTTTGTAAGACTGCTGAAAAATGTCAGGCGCAGCTGTGGACATACAGCATGGAGCAGCCGGCTGTTCTGCAAGCCGAGAATTATCATCTGACACGGCACGGGGCGGAGTTTGATTTGCTTTATCAGGGGGAGCGTTTGCCGGTTAAGCTGCCGCTTTCCGGTAAATTTAATGTATATAATTGTATGGCGGCGCTGGGCGTGCTGCTGGCCGAGGGCTACGCTTTGCCGGAGTTGACGGCTGATTTGGCGCAGGCTCCCCAGGTGGCCGGCCGCTTTGAGAAAGTGGAGGCCGGCCAGGAATTTGGCGTGATTGTTGATTATGCCCATACGCCGGACGGACTGGAGAATGTGTTGAAAACGGCGCGGGAACTGGTTCCGGGGCGTTTGATAACCGTTTTTGGCTGCGGCGGCGACCGGGACCATGGCAAACGCCCGCAAATGGGCGAGCTGGCCGGACGTTTGAGTGATTATGTAATCATTACCTCCGATAATCCGCGCACTGAAAAGCCGCTGGCGATTATTGCTGATATTGAGGCGGGCATCAAGCCGCAAACCAGCGCCTATGAAATTGAGCCTGACCGCCGCAAGGCTATTGGCAAGGCTTTGGCTATGGCCCAGCCGCAGGATTTGGTTTTGATTGCCGGCAAGGGGCATGAAGATTATCAGTTGGTTAATGGACGAGTGTTGGATTTTGACGACCGCAAGGTGGCCAGAGAATTTTTATCTAAACTGAAATAGCAAAGCTGGGGCGTTGTGCCCCGGCTA
>CAQWMM010000041.1 GCA_948907985.1 uncultured Bacillota bacterium | reverse complement strand
GCTGGGCATTGTGGATGAGCGCTTTATCATGGCGATGGCCGAGGCGGTTTCCGCGCATGACGGCCTGCGTATCATCAAGGGCGTGGAACTGCTGGCCGCCGAGGGGCGCGATATGCGCCTGTTCTTGCAGCAGCTTTTGGAGTTTGTGCGCGAACAGCTTTTGCAGAATATGAGCGGCCAAAAAACCATGCTGAACCGTCAACAGGCTTTGCTGATGCTGCGCGACCTGGTGGACGGCGACCAAAGACTGCGTTTTTCGCTTACGCCGCGCCTGACTTTAGAGCTGGCGCTTTTGCAGGCCGCGCATCTGGAAGTTGACAAAACCGAAAATTTATAATATACTTTATAATTAAGAATAATAATTAAGTAAACTTTTAGGAGGACATTTTAATGGCTATGGATATGCAGGCAATTATGCGCCAGGCACAGAAGATGCAGAACGATATGACCAAAGCCCAGGAAGAGCTGAGCAAAACCGAGGTGGAGGGCGCGGCCGGCGGCGGCGTGGTTAAGGCCAAAGTAACCTGCGCAAACGAGGTGATCGGGCTGGAGATTTCGCCGGAGGTGGTGGACCCTGAGGATGTGGAAATGCTCCAGGATTTGATTTTGGCCGCGATCAACGACGCAATGAGCAAAGCCGCCGATATTACCAACGAGCGTATGAACAAGGTTACCGGCGGTATGAAGCTGCCTTTCTAGGCTATGGCGCAGTATTTTTATCCGCCCTCTGTGGAGGCGTTGATTGCCGCCCTGACCAAGCTGCCGGGAGTCGGCCCCAAAACCGGCCAGCGGCTGGCGATGTATCTGCTGCACACCCGCGCCGAAGACGCCCAGGGATTGGCGCAGGCCATTCTCCAGGCCCGGGAAAAGGTGCGCCGCTGCCAAACCTGCGGCAATTTGACAGATGATGAACTTTGCCCGGTCTGCCGCGACGGGCAGCGCGACCAAACCACAATTTGCGTGGTGGAACAGCCCGGCGATTGTATTGTGGTGGAAAAAACCGGTCAATATCACGGTCTTTATCATGTTCTGCACGGCGCGCTCTCTCCGATGGAAGGAGTTGGGCCGGAGAATTTGAATATTGCCAGCCTTTTGCGGCGGCTGCAAACCGGCCTTGTGCAGGAGGTTATTATGGCTACCAACACCGGCGTGGAGGGAGAGGCCACCGCCCTTTATCTGGCGCGGCAGATTAAACCTCTGAATATCAAAGTGAGCCGGCTGGCTTACGGCGTGGCGGTGGGCGGTGATTTGGAATACACCGACGAGGCTACGCTGGGCCGGGCGCTGCAAGGCAGATTATCATTATAAAAATAAATATCCCCCGGCTTGGCCGGGGGATATTTATTTTGTGAACATTTTTTTATTTTTCGTTTAATTCCAGATATTTAACCAGCATGGTGGCGGCCTCGGCGCGGGTGGTCAGCTGTTGGGGGCGCAGGCAGCCGGCTTCATCGCCGTTTAACAGGCCGGCTTGAACGGCCCAGGCCAGCGGCTCCGCCGCCCAGGCGGAAACCTGCCCGCCGTCTTCAAACCTTGCCAATGTGTCGGCTGCGGTGGCCGCGTCGATAGCCGGCGGCTCGGCGTTAGAGGTCTGCGCTCTTTTTAAGCGCCAGAACATGGTCGTCATTTCTTCTCGCGTTAGTGGTTGGCCAGCGGCAAAACGCTGGCCCTCGACGCCGTTTACCAGATTAATAGCCGCGCCCCAGTCAGCCGCTTCTTCATACCAGACTCCCGGCGCAACGTCAACAAAATCAGCGGATTCTACGGCCATGGATTTGTTGGCAAAACGCTGCCAAAGCATTTGCAGCATTTCGGCGCGGTTGACGCCGGCGTCCGGCCGCAGGCTGCCGTTTTCATCGCATTGCAGCAGGCCGCAGCCGGCGGTATAAAGCAGGTCGTCTTTGGCCCAATGCTGTTTGATTTCGGCCATTTGGCCAATTCCGCAGATCTCGGTATAAACATAATCTTCCAGCTTATTAACCAGGCTGTTCAGTTCGTTCGGATTAAAGATGTTGGCAAAACCGGCCTCTTTAAAGAACGCGCGATAAGTGTATTGATTGTGGTTAGCCACCATATTCAGATATTTGTCGGCTGCCTGCTCGAAGTTCTCGTTGGCGCGCAGCAGCAGCTCGCTGGCGGAAAGGGCGGAGGTGGCGTAGCTGATATAATAGAATGGCTGGATAAAGGTGTGGGGCGTGGTTATCCAGTTATAGGCTTCTTCGTCGTCATGGGCATAGATGCTGCCATACTGTACCGATAAATCGTGGAATAGTACGTTAATATCATGCACCGTGGGGTTTTCCATTTGATAAAGTTTTTGCTGAAATTCGTCGTAAAGGCAGCCCTGCACAATGCCGCTTAGCTGATCCTGTAAAACGAGAATCCGATAGGTGTTGCCGTTTTCCGGGCCGAAGATGTCGTCGGCAAAATGCAGAAACATCATTTCCATACCCTGGGCGAAAAACTCGTTCACATCATGAGCGATGTCTTCCTGCTGATACATATAATAGGCAAAATGGCCAAATTCGTGAATAAATGATGAAAAATCAAATACCGTGCCGCTTTGCGCACCGTTGAAAATCATTGCCAGGTGATAATAGGGTATAAAGGTGGTGAAAGCGACGTGCAGTTTATCTTCGCTGGCGTTGATCGCGGCCAGATTTTTGATCCGCAGATAGGCCAGAGCGTTGGCGTATTCGTCCGATATTTCTGGCATATAGGCGGCGGCGGTATCTAAAACCACCTGCTGACTGCGGAAGTCATACTGCGAGTTGAGCGCCTGCACGTTAAACAGGGGATTGGTGTTGGCATAAACCTGTACCTGCATATAGAGGGGCACAATTTTTTCCTTAACGATTGCGTAAAGCTGTTGGGCGTCCGCCGGGGTATAATCCCGGCCATAATTTTGTTCATAGGTGTAGGCGGCGTAGTTGGCGTGGCCTTTGCTTTGCGCATAAGCGTTGCAAATTGGCACTGCCTCGGCCAAAATCTGGGCCACCGCCTGGTTGCGGCTGCGTACCAGCTGTAAATATACCTGCATATAAGCGGAGCCGTCAAGGTCGCCCACATTATCAAAGTTGTAGGTTTGGCCCTGCCATTCGGCGGTGTATTCCGCCTCCATAGCGTTCCAATAGGCGTTAACCATATTGTTGATTTTCGCCAGTTGGGCGAATTCTTCCTCGGATACGCTTTCCTGATTCTGCATGGCGGCGATGCGTCCGGGCGGCAGCATGGTGCTGAACATATCTTTATTGTCAGAGTTCAGCATAGCGCGCCAGGTTTCCTCATAAACCTTAGCGGCCTCGGCGGCCATTTCCTGCCATTGATTGTAGATTTCCTCATATTCCGCCGGGTTGCTGTAATAGGCGAAGTTGGCCAGGCTGACCTGCCCCAGAATGGCGCTGTATTCGCGGTTAAAGCGCATCAGCGATTTAATAAGCTCTTCCTGATTGTGGATCTGGTTCATTGCCAGCAGCTGATCCTGCAAAATGTAGAAGCGGGTTAGATCCGGCTCGGCCAGCACCAGCTGGTCGCGGCTCAAGCCGTCGGAGAGCGGCGCAAAATAGTTGGTTTCTCGGGCCTGCGCCTGCTGGCTGGCTGGCAGATATAAGCCGGCGGATAACAACAGCCCCAGCAATAAAGCAAAAGCTGTAATTTGCCGGAGCAGTTGATTTTTGACAATTTTTTGCATAAGTTCCTCCTGAATTTTTCAAATTTTACTATACATTATATTTAATATATATATTATACCATAGAAACCAAGGAAGTACAACTTATTTTACAGATTGTACTATGGTATTTGTTCTCACTAAGCTCTTCCTGCGTCCAGCCTTGCTGGACTTGGAAATCGCTAAGTGTTCACATTATATCACAAAAATTCAGGATAATAAAGCCCCGATTAATATAAAATAAATACCAAAAGCGGGATTGTTAAAACGGAAAAAATGGTGCTGAAGAAAATTCCCTGCGCTACCAGTTTGTTGTTGCCGCCGTATTCAATGGAAAGCATAGTGGCGTTGGTGGCCACCGGCACGGCAGAGAGCACCACAAACACCCGGCCCAGCAGCGAGTCGGCGTCAAAGCCGGGCAGCAGGCGCAGCGCGCAGAATACCAAAAGCGGCAGCGCCAGCAGTTTTAATGCCGTAAAGACGTAAACCCGCCATTCGTCGAAAAGCTCGCGCAGGGGCATTTCGGCGATAGTGCAGCCTAAAATCAGCATAGCCATGGGGGTGGTGGCGTCGCCCATGGTGTAGAGCCCGGTGTTGACCAGCTCCGGCAGACGGATGTGCAGGAAGAAAAGCACCAGCGTCAGCGCCGAAGAGATCAGCGGCATATTAATCAGCTTGCGCCAGGAGAACTGGCCTTTGCTGTTGGGATCGCCGGCGGTAATCAGCTTAATGCCATAAGAGAACACCAGCAGGTTGAAAACGATATTCATGATGACGGCGTAAACCAGCGCCTTGGCGCCGAAAATGGCGGTGATAACCGGAAAGCCCATAAAACCGATATTGCCGAAGATCAGCATATACTGATAGGTACCCCAATCCTGGCGGGGCAGGCGGCAGAGCCGCACATAAATCACCGCCAGCGCGGCATAAAACAAATAGAGCAGGCAGGAAAGCCCAAAGGCCAGGCCCACTTCGCCGTTGCTTAATTCCGCGCCCTCCATGGCAAAAGAGGTGATAATCTGCGCCGGCAGGGTTACGTTGAGTACGACTTTGGAAAGGCTGGCGTTAACATGTTCGTCCAGCAGGTTTTTGCGCCGCGCCAGATAGCCTAGAACCATCATCAGCAGCAGCATCAGCATTTGGCCTAAAATTGTTGAAAAATCCATTTGTGTTATTCCTTTTATTTATCTTTTTTATGTAAGTGGGGAATATGCTCGGGTTTTAAGCCCTCTCCGTCATCCAGCTTTGCTGGATGCCACCTCTCCCATAGGGAGAGGCAAGTTTAAAACCAATTCGCACTTTAATAAACTATTTAAACTTGGCTCCCCCTTTGGGGGAGCTGTCTATTTACGTTAAGTAAATAGACTGAGAGGGTTAATTTTGCAGTTTAGCGGCCCTCTGAAAGCTTGGCGTGCATGGCGGCGACCACTTTCTTAGCGCCGGCCACCGCCTTAACCACGTTGCGCGGGCCGGTTACCACGTCGCCGGCGGCATAAACCATCGGCAGGCTGGTCTGGCCGTTTTCGTCCACCACCAAAAAGCCCTTTTCGTCAATTTCCAGCCCCTTGGTGGTATCCACCAAACGGCGGCGCGGTCCCTGGCTGACGGCGATAATCACCGAATCGGCCTGCACCTGCAAAGGTTCGGCCTCTTCGCCGCAGACGTTGCCCGCTTCGTCTAAAATTAGCTGGCGGAAGAGCGGCCCCTGCTCGTTGATTTCCAGAATTTGTTTGCCAAATTCAAAGTCGGCGCCGTCCAGCTGGGTATAACTCTGTTGAGCTTTGGAGGCCCCTATTCTGTTAGAACGGCCATACAGCGTTACTTTTTGCGCGCCGTGGCGCAGGCTGGTACGCGCCACATCCATAGCCGTGTCGCCCATACCGATAATCGCTACGGTTTGCCCTAGGTTATGTTCGTTGGGGTTGGCCAGATAATCAATACCAAAAAGTACGTTGCCGCGGCTTTCTCCCTTGACGCCCAGGGTGCGCGGCCGCCAAACGCCGGTGCCGATGAAGACGGCTTTGTAATCGTCCCGGAAAAGGTTTTCAATGCGCAGGGCGTTGCCGATGGTGGTGTTCAGGCGGATTTTAATGCCCAGCGCCAGCAGTTTGTTTTTGAAACGCTCCAGAATACTTTTGGGCAGCCGAAATTCCGGAATCCCGTATTGCATAACCCCGCCAATGCGGTCTTTGGAATCGAAAATCGTTACCCGATACCCCAGACGCGCCAGCTGAATAGCCGCCGCAATGCCTGCCGCGCCGGAGCCGATCACCGCAACGGCAACGCCGTTATCCGGCAAACAGCTGATCTGCATATTATCCAGACAGGTGTCAGATATGTAGTGTTCAATAGTGCTGATCTGCACCGAGCTTCCCTTGCGCCCCAGGATACAGTGCCCCTCGCATTGCTGCTCGTGATTGCAGATAACCGAGCAGATTAACGACAGAGGATTGTTGTCAAAAAGCATCTCGCCGGCCTCGTTCAGTTTATGGGCTTTTAAAAGCTCAATCATCTGCGGGATAGGCGTACTGATCGGGCAGCCCTGCCGGCAGAGCGGGTTTTTGCATTGCAGGCAGCGGTTTATTTCATCAATAACATGACTTGCCATTAGTTTTTCTCCTTATATTCAAAATATCAAGCGTTAGCTGGTTTTGCTAAAATACAGTTTTCTATTTTAGCACTATTCTATTTTTTTTGCAATATTTTATTAAAAAATTTTAATTAAAAATTTTTTATACACTACAGGGCTTATAAAAAAGCAAAACCCTAAAGCATAACGCCTCAAGGTTTTGGTAAACGATATTTGCGCCGCAGGCTAAGCGGCAGATAAATAGCCAGGCTTAAAACCGCCCCGGCCAGAACGTCCAGAACGGAGTGTTGTTTGACAAAAACAGTTGATACGCAAATCAACAGCATCAGCGCCGCTATGGCCAGGCGCAGCGGCAAATAGGGTTTCAGCGCCGCACTGCGCCAGCTGACCAGCGCAATCCCGCAGGAAATAGAAACATGCAGCGAGGGGCAGACGTTGTTGGGCGCGTCCACCAGCCAAACCAGCTGCATCAGGCGGCAAAGCAGGTTATCCGCAGTTTCGGCCGGGCGCAGCTGCAAGCCGTTGGGCCAAAACAAATAAACGGCGAAACAGAACAGCGCGCCGCCAAAAATTACGATGCAAAGGTCGAAAAAATCCCTTTTGTCTAGCAGCATAAAAAACAGCAGGCTGCCCGGAAAGGCCGCGAACCACAAAAAGTAGGGAATGGCGAACCATTCGTTGAAAGGGATTAAATCGTCCAGGGGGCAATGGATGATTTGCCGGGGGCGGCTGCTGAAAAAATCGCTTTCGCTGGCGAAATCCAGCGTGAAGAACAGCAGCAGATAAGCCAACAGCAGCAGCGCCAACAGGGCAAAATATTTATCGCGAAGAATTTTCATTAAAATTGGTTTTAAATGTTATACGGACAAAATATCCTTTTCTTTCTTTTTAAGCGTTTCGTCAATTTTTTTAACAAACTCATCGGTTTGTTTCTGGGATTTATCCAGCGCTTTTTTAACCTCGTCCTCGCTGGCCTCGCCTTGTTTTTCCAAAGCTTTCAGTTTGTCGTTCAAATCGCGGCGGCAGTTGCGGACGGAAACCTTGGCCTCTTCGGCGCGCTTGCTGCAATTCTTCACCAGCTCTTTGCGGCGTTCTTCGGTCAGCGGCGGGATAGCCAGACGAATGGCGGCGCCGTCGTTGCTGGGGTTAATTCCCAAATCAGAGGTTTGGATGGCCTTTTCAATGGCTTTAATCATGCTGCGGTCCCAGGGCTGGATAACCAACAGCCGGGGTTCCGGCGCGGAAATATTGGCCATTTGCGCCACCGGGGTGGCCGTGCCGTAATAGTCAACCTGCAACTTGTCCAAAATCGCCGGATCAGCGCGGCCGGCGCGCATCACGGCAAAATCCTGACACATGGCCTCAAAGGCTTTTTGCATTTTTTCTTCCGCAGATTTCAAAATTTCGGTAGTAGACATTATTTTATACCTCCTTGAGATTTTCCTCCTACAACTGTGCCAATATCATCACCCTGCACCACGCGGACAATGTTGCCGGGGTCGTCAATGCTGAAGACCAGCAGGGGGATGTTGTTGTCCATACAGATGGTGGCGGCGGTGCCGTCCATAACCTGCAAACCTTTGTTAATCACGTCCATAAAATCCAGGCTGGCAAATTTTTTGGCGTTGGGGTTAAGTTTGGGATCGCTGTCATAAACGCCGTCTACCCCTTTTTTGGCCATCAAAATAGCGTCGGCCTCAATCTCGGCGGCGCGCAAAGCCGCCGTAGTATCGGTGGAGAAGTAGGGGTTGCCGGTGCCGGCGGCAAAAATCACCACTCGCCCCAGGCTTAAATGGCGCAAAGCCCGGCGGCGGATATAAGGCTCGGCAATCTGCCGCATTTCCACGGCTGTCTGAACTCTGGTCATCACGCCGATATTTTCCAAAGCGTCCTGCAAGGCCAGGCCGTTGATCACTGTTGCCAGCATTCCCATATAATCAGCCGTAACCCTGTCCATACCCTTGGCCGAGCCGGTGGCCCCCCGCCAGATGTTGCCGCCGCCCACTACCAGGGCGGTTTCCACGCCCAGCTCGCAGACTGCCTTGATTTGCAGGGCAATTTCATGAATGGTGGCGGGATCTATACCAAAGCCTTGTTTGCCGGCCAGCGCCTCGCCGCTGACCTTTAGGATAACGCGTTTATACTTTAATTCGTTCATAATATACCTCCCCGATTATCATGCTATTTTTTTCGATTATAGCATATCCAAGGGGGGCTTGGCAAGGTGCAAATGCAAAAAAAAGTGCTTAAGCGATAATTCCGCCGCCAATTACAACGTCGCCGGCATAAATAACCGCGGCCTGGCCGGGGGCGGCGGCGCGCTGGGGGCGCACAAACTCGATTTCCAGAGTGTCCGGGGCGGTTTGGCGCACCAGGGCCGGCTGGGGCTGGCGGCGGTAGCCGATTTTGACGGCATAATACTGCGGCGCGCTGATTTCGTCCAGGGCAATCAGGTTAATATCACCAAGCCGCAGACTGCGGGTATACATATCCTCGGCAAAGCCAAGCTGCACGGTGTTGGCGGCCGGGTTAAGCGCGCAGACGTAGGCCGGCCGGCCCAGAGCGATACCCAGCCCGTGCCGCTGGCCGATCGTATAATAGATAATCCCCTTATGTTGGCCAATAACCCGTCCCTGCATGTCGATAAAATCCCCGGCGGGATAATTATGGCCGGTGTGGCGGCAGATAAAGCCGGCGTAATCCCCATCCGGCACAAAGCAAATATCCTGGCTTTCGCGCTTGTGGGCGTTAATAAAACCCTGTTCGGCGGCTATCTGGCGCACTTGCGCCTTGGTCAGCCCACCTAATGGCAGCAGTGTATGGGCCAGCTGCTCCTGGGTCAGCGAGAACAGCACATAACTTTGATCCTTGCTGAGGTCGGCGGCCTTTTTCAGCAGCCAGCGGCCGCTGGCCTTATTATATTCAATGCGGGCGTAATGGCCGGTGGCGATGTAGTCGCGGTCCAGCTCCCGGGCGCGCTGCCAAAGCTGGGCAAATTTCAGGCGGCGGTTGCAGTCGATGCAGGGATTGGGGGTTTGGCCCTGTTCATAAGCGGCGGCGAATTTATCCATAACGGCAGTTTTAAACTCTGACGTGAAATTAAAAACATAGTGGGGCATTTGCAGGCGATAAGCCACCGCCCTGGCGTCTTCGGCGTCGTCTGCCGAGCAGCAGGCGCCGGCTTCCTCGTCTTCCTGTGGGCTGAACAGCCGCATGGTGGCGCCGGCGCAGTCATAGCCGGCCTGTTTGGCAAGATAGGCGGCCACGCTGGAATCAACGCCGCCGCTCATGGCAATCATCACTTTTTTAGTCATTTTTCTGGTCCTTGGTAAGATTTTTCAGCAGCGTTTTATAATTTCTCCGGGCATAAATTATTCGGGCAATGGAAACAGTTTGATTAGGCTCGTCAACCCAATAGAAAATTAGATAATTGCGTACCGGAATTTTACGGTAAGACATTTTAAGGTTTGTTAAATTCTGGCAAATTGGGTAAGCATAAGGGAAATCGGCAAGCCTTTTTTTTATAGCTATTACATCATATATAAAGCTCTTGGCGGCAGTTGGATTACATAAGTTATTCTTTATATAATGAACAATATCGGACATATCATTTTTGGAGGTGGGCAAGAATTGTACTTTATACAAATTATTCACCTTTAAATTCTTTTAATAATTCCGCAAACACTTCGTCAGCATCAAAACGTACATCGGTTGTTTCTGCTTCGTGTTCAGCCTCCAGCAGCTTGGCGTAAATCTCACTTTCCAACTGCATATTTTCATAGGCCTCCATGCTTAAAACAACCATATCGCCGTAACCGTTTTTGGTTAAAAATACCGGCTGGGCGGTTTCGTGAACAGTGCGGGAAATTTCGGCAAAGTTATTGCGTAAATCAGATACTGGTCTAATCATATTCATAAAAACACCTCCTGATTTATTTTAGCATAATTATGCTAAAAAAGCAATAGCAGCATTTGAGATTATCGCGGCAGATATTGGCGGCAAACTCTTGACTTGCGCGGCAAAATAGCATAAAATAATAAGATAAAACAAATGGAGGTTTGTTGCCATATGACAGAAGTGGTAGAAAATAAATTAGCTGCCGGGGGCCGTGAGCGGCAGGCGCGGATTGAGGCGGCGGTGCGGGAGATTCTGCTGGCGGTGGGCGAAGATCCTAACCGCGAGGGGCTTTTGGAAACCCCGGCCAGGGTGGCCAGAATGTACGATGAGATTTTGGCCGGGATTAAAGAAGATCCCCGGGAACACCTGCGCAAACAGTTTAAAGCGGACAAGCACGGCGAGCTGGTGTTGGTTAAGGATATTCCGATCTATTCTCTGTGCGAGCATCATATGCTGCCTTTTTATGGCCGCGCCAATATTGCCTATATCCCCAAAGACGGGCGGATCACCGGGCTTTCCAAGCTGGCGCGCATGGCGGACGGCTATGCCCGCCGCCTACAGGTGCAGGAGCGGCTGACAACCCAGATGGCCGACGCGGTGATGGACGTTTTGCAGCCGCGGGGAGTGTTGGTGGTAATTGAGGCGGAGCATATGTGTATGACGATGCGCGGCGTGCAGAAACCGGGTTCTTTGACGGTAACTTCGGCGGTGCGCGGCTATTTTGAAACTGACGTTAAGGCCAGAGCCGAGGCTATGGCGCTGATTCGCGGCTGATAGGAGGTGCTGGTGGCCGGTGGCAAAAATATTAAACTTCTGCAAGGATTTTGTCGTTATTTTTTTATGTGCGCTGCTGCTTTCTTTGTTGATTAAAACTTTTTTGATTGATAACCGTTTGATTCCCACCTCTTCGATGGTGCCGACAGTGCCGGTGGACGGGCGCATACTGGTTAACCGGCTGGTTTATGATTTCAGCGAACCGCAGTTTCAGGATATTGTGGTGTTTGAGCCGACGGAATCCACCAAGGTGGAGGTGGGCCGCAACGACGATATGCTAAAAAGGGTTATTGGCCTGCCCGGCGATATAGTTCAGGTGGCGGATTCGCAGCTTTATGTTAACGGTCAGGCGGTGGCCGAGCCGTATCTGGCTGAAACCATGACGTATTCTTTTGGCCCGGTGGAGGTGCCGGAGGGGCAGGTTTTGTTGCTGGGGGATAATCGCAACGTCAGCTTTGACGCGCATATGTGGTCTAACCCTTTTGTGCCGCTGGAGAACATCAAGGGCAAAGCGTTTTTTATTTACTGGCCAGCGAAAAATTTCGGTTTCTTACATTAAGGCGTTCGATGTTTCAGGGGCCTCAAATAGCGTAGCATGACGGCGGGCAAACCTTTAAGCAGTCCCAGCAATAATAAATAGGCCAGGCCGCAAATGCCGGCGGCCAGCACAAACGCCGCCAAATCATTGTTGAAGAAAGCAGAGCAGAGTTGCTCTGTTTTTTTTAACAGCGGCAGGCACGGAGCCAGCGCCAACAGCGGTTTGACGAAAATATTCAGCCATTCCAGCCGCAGATTGCAGGCGGCCCGCAGACAAAGATAGTTGCACAGGCAGGCGGCAAAAGCCAGCAGCAGATAAGCCGCCGCCGCGCC
This sequence comes from uncultured Bacillota bacterium, assembly GCA_948907985.1. Taxonomy (GTDB): domain Bacteria; phylum Bacillota; class Dehalobacteriia; order UBA4068; family UBA4997; genus Avidehalobacter. The sequence continues at coordinate 3,868 of CAQWMM010000041.1, read as the reverse complement.
GGGCAGCCCATAGAGGGGCGTCAGCAGCCGGATTGCCAGCAAAAAAACTGTGCCGGAAACCAACAGGCTGAACAGCAGCGAATGTAGCTTGCCCAGGCCCTGCAAAATGCTGGTCAGCGCGCTTTGCGCATAGATGAAAAAAGCCCCCAGCGCCAAAATCCGCAGCGGCGGCGCGGCCTCCGGCGCGTGGAACAGCCAGCCGCAAAGCTGGCCGGCATGAGTATAAAACAGCAGGCTGAAAGGCGCGGCGATTACGGCGGTTAAATGCAGGCTTTGGTTAACCCGGCGCCCCAGGCACAATTTGTCGCCCGCGGAAATTTCGGCGATGGCGGGCAGCAGCGCCATGGCCAGGGTGGCGGTAAATATCCCCGGCAGGTGAATCAACGACAGCGCTACCCCGGAGAAGTTGCCGTAGGCGGCGGTGGCCTGGCTGCTGCTTAGTCCCCTTTGCATAAGCGCCATGGGCAGTATGGTAGCTTGCAGCAGCAAAATACCGGAGCTGATCAGCCTCTGCAAGGTAACCGGCGCGCCGTAAGTCAGCAGGCTTAGGCTGACTTGTAGCCGGCTGACGGTGGGCGGGGCGCTGTTTTGCGGGCGCTGGCGGCGGTATTGCAGCCAGATATACAGCAGACCGGAAAGCTCGCCCAACACAGTGGCGGCAGCCACGCCCAGCACCGCCTTTTCCAGCCCCTGGGGCAGCAGCCAGACGGCTAAAGCCGCCCCGGCCGCTACCCGCACGATTTGTTCAATATTTTGCGAAATGCCGATGACGCCGATTTGTTTGGTGGCCTGAAAATAGGCGCGAAAGCCGGAACAAACGGTAACGATGAAAATAGCCGGGGCCAGGGCGCGCAGATAACCAAGGGCGCGGGGATCGGGATTTAGCCGCTGCATGGCCAGAGGGGCCAGGGCGGCGCAAAGCAGGGCGGCGGCCGCGCCCAGCACCGTCAGCAGAACCAGACTGGTGTGTTGAATACGCCGTATATTTTGAAAATTTCGCCGGCCCAGCTCATTAGCCAAAAGTTTGCTCATGGCCAGCGGCACGCCCAGACTGGCCAGCACCAGCGCCAGCGAGTATACGGGGCTTATCATTTCCGTGATGCCCACGCCCTCCGGCCCAATCAGCCGCACCAGAATAATTTTATAGGCAAAGCCCAGACAGCGGGAAATGAAGTTGCAAACCAGCAAAATGGCGGCGCTCCAAAAAATATTTTGCATTTTCATACTGATAACCTCGGATAAAACGTCTTCTAAAAAAATATGAGGCGGCGGGCCGGGATATAAATGTTTTACAAAATAATATTAAATTTTTAGAGGATTTTCCGGAAAAAAGTATAATCTATTTAATATGAAATATTACAAAATATAGACAGAAGGAGGAAAGTTTTATGAAGGTTTACAAAACAGAGAAAATCCGCAACATTGCTATCGCTTCGCATCAGGGGACCGGTAAGACGAGTCTGGCCGAGGCTATTGTTTTTCAGACCGGCGCCACCAATCGTTTGGGCAAGGTGGCCGAGGGCAATACGGTTTCTGATTACAGCCCCGAGGAGGTTAAGCGGCAGGTTTCGGTTAGTACATCTCTGTTGGCCTGTGAATGGCATGATACCAAGCTGAACATTTTAGATGTGCCGGGCTTTTTGGATTTTGCCGGGGAGTTGGACGCAGCGCTGCCCGTTTGCGAGAATGTGCTGATGACGGTCGACGCTGCCGCCGGCGTGGGCGTGGGCGCTGAACTGATTGCCGAAAAAGCGCGCTCCATGGGCAAGGCTACGGTCATTTTCATTAATAAAATGGAACGTGAAAACGCTGATTTTGATAAATGTGTGGCTGCCCTTTCCGAAACGCTGGAGATGCCGGCGGTGCCGGTGCAGCTGCCAATCGGCCAGGAATCCGCTTTTAAGGGCGTGGTTAATGTGCTTTCCAAAAAGGCCTATCAGTTTGATTCCGGCTCCTCCAAGGAAATTGCCATGCCGGCGGATATGGCCGACGCGGTGGAAGACGCGCACCACCGCCTGATGGAATATGCCGCCGAGGGCGACGACGATACTTTGATGAAGTATCTGGACGGCGAGGAACTGACCGACGACGAAATCAAGATCGGCCTGCGCGGCGCGATTGCCAAGGGCCTGTTGGCGCCGGTGCTGTGCGGTTCGGCCCTGAACAATCAGGGTATTGACATTCTGCTGGGCTTCAGCGCGGCCTATCTGCCCTCGCCGCATGATTGCCTGCCGGCTGAAGACGAAGAGAAACCGCTGGCGGCACTGGTTTTCAAATCGATCAGCGATCCGTTTGTGGGCAAGCTTAATCTGTTCAAAGTCTGCCAGGGCAGTATGAAAGGCGTTACCACTCTTTATAATTCGACCAAAGGCAAAGATGAAAAAATCAGCGGTTTGGCCACCATGCTTGGCAAAACCACTGTGCCGGTAACCGAATTGGCCTGGGGCGACATCGGCGTTTTCAGCAAGCTGGCCAACACCGGCACTAACGATACGCTGTGCCTGAAAGACAAGCAGGTTGAACTGCCGCCGATTGCCTTCTCGCGTCCTAACTATACGGTGGCCATTCAGCCCAAGAGCAAGGCGGACGAAGACAAACTGGGCTCGGCTTTGCAGAAAATTCTGGAAGAGGACCCCACGCTGCTTTGCGTGAAAGACGCTGTTACCAAACAAACCCTGCTGACCGGTATGGGCGATACGCATATTGATATAACCATGGATAAGCTGGTGCGCAAGTATAACGTTCTGGTAGATATGGTGGAACGTACCCTGCCCTATCGGGAAACTATCCGCGGCAAAGCCACCCACATTGAGGGTAAACATAAAAAACAGTCCGGCGGCCATGGGCAGTATGGTCATGTGTTTATTGATATTGAACCCTGCTTTGACCAGGATTTTGTGTTTGAAGAAAAAATCTTTGGCGGTTCGGTGCCCAAACAATACATTCCGGCGGTAGAAAAGGGCCTGCGCGAGGCGATCACCGAGGGCGTTTTGGCCGGCTACCCGGTGAGCAATATCAAGGTAACCTTAACCGACGGTTCCTATCATGATGTGGACTCTTCGGAAATGGCTTTCAAGATTGCCACCAACATTGCTTTCCGCAAGGCCTGTGAACAGGCTAAGCCGGTGCTGCTGGAGCCGATTATGGATGTGGAAATCCGGGTGCCGGACGCTTACACCGGCGACATTATGGGCGATATTAACGGCGCGCGGCGCGGGCGCATTATGGGTATGGAAAAAGACGGCAAGGTTCAGGTGATTAACGCCCGGATTCCGCTGGCCGAGCTTTCCCGCTATACCATTGATTTGAAATCTATGACGCAGGGCCGCGGCAAGTTCAGCATGGAACCGGCGGGTTATGAAGAGGCCCCGGCCAACGTGGCGGAAAAGGTTATTGCCAAGAGCAAAAAAGAATAATGGTTATTAACTAAACTAAAATATAAAGCCCCCTCCTGTCGATTAAGGAATTGCAGGAGGGGTTTTTACAAATATTGATAAAATATACTTATAATGTTAAAATAAAAAAGGCTTCCCAAGCGTGGGAGCAGGTAAAAACTGATATAATTGTGAAGTATACACATAAAAAGAACCGCCACTCTGCACAGTAACGGTTCTAATTTATTTTAGAAAATTTACAAAGCGAACCGCTGTTATTTCAGCTTTCACCTAGATATATTATAAACCACCCGGATTGCTTTTGTCAAGCGGTTTGGGTGGTTATTATTTTGCAAAATGCTGCATAAACATAGCCCAAAATGGGGAGGTGGGCTGTGATGATGACAAAAAAGGAGCGACGGCGGCGGCGTGTGCGCTTGGTTATAGTTTTGGCGCTGGGTGCGGCTCTGGTTTTGGGGCCCGGCCTGCGGCTG
>CAQWMM010000040.1 GCA_948907985.1 uncultured Bacillota bacterium | reverse complement strand
GCTCTGCCTGCGTCTTTCAGACTTGGCAATCGCTGTGTATTCACATTATACCATAATCTTTCTGCCGGGGCAAGCTAATTAAGCTTTCTTTTCCAAGCTTTTCATCTGCCTAAACCGGCTGTCTTTCTATATCTTCAGGAGGAATAACGCTTTGAACGAACCTGTATCCGCCCAGCAGCAGCTAAGCCAAACCATTGTTTATAAGCAAAAGCTCAATCAGCTGCTTGAGGAAACCGAAAACAGCACTCAACATTTAAGCAAGCAGTTACAGCGCCAGCAAACCATGGTGGCCGCCGCTCTTAATATTGAAGAAACCAACCGCCAAAAGCTTAAAGCTGAACAAATTTTGCTGAATGAATTGGAAGAACAAAACAAAAACGCGATGCTGGAGCTGGCAGTCGCCAAACAAAAAAGCGTCCAGGCTCAGCATAATTACAACGAGCAGCTGAACAATATCAAAAATCTGCACAGCCATTTGGAAGCCGATACCGCCGCCGTCCAAAACCAGCAGGAGATGATCAAACAGCTGATGGAAAACTGGCAGAGCCACAACTTCTTTCTGCAAAAACAGCAGGCGGCCAGCCAGGAACTGGAAAACCGGCTGAAAGCTTTGCGCCAGCTGATGAACTCCACCCCACTTGACGCCCAGGAGGAACTGCCGCCAATGGAGTTTTCCGGCGAACTGCCGCCGCTGGAAGATTTGATTGCCCCGGAGCCAGCCAAGCCGGAAGAAACCGTCCCCCAGAATCAGGAAAACGCCGAAAGCCAACCGGCGGAAAAAACCGCGCCCGGCGGGAACGAAACACCCAAAGTAGCCGCCCACGCCAACGCCAACTTTTGGGAATCCAAACAGCACGCTTATCTTAAACTGAACGATCCCTCCAAAACCGACAAGCAATCCGCCGAAACGACAGACGACGAGCCGCCAACGGACGTACCGGAAGAACCGGCAGCCGCCCCAGCAAAAAAAAAGGGCGCCTGGAAAAGCTACCTTATTTGTATTTTGCTGGCCGTCGCGGTGGCGCTGGCTATCCGCACCTGGGTTTTAATGCCTACCCAGGTATCCGGCAAATCTATGCAGCCCACGCTTGAGCCGGATGATAAAGTACTCACCTCGCCGCTGCCCTATTTGTTAAGCGAGCCGCAGCGCGGCGATATTGTGGTTTTTCAGGCCCCCAACGAGGACAACGGCATCTTATATGTTAAACGGATTATCGCCCTGCCGGACGAGCATCTGCAAATTATAGACGGCCAGGTTTATATTAATGAAAAACCCCTTGACGAAGATTACTTGGCAGAAGGCACCACCAACGGCTATATAGATACGCTGGTGCCCAGCGATTCGGTCTTTGTTATGGGCGACAACAGACGTATCAGCCACGACAGCCGCGACAGCGACGTATCCTTTATCAGTATTTCTACTATCAATGGTAAGGCGCTTTGGCGAATCTACCCCTTTGATTCTTTCGGCGCGGTTAAATAAAAAAGAGGTGTGTTAATGGATTGTTGTATACCAAGCCCGGTGCAGCACCGCCTGCGCCGCCTGCGCAGTCTGATGCAGGAAAAGGCTCTGCCCGCCCTGCTTTTAAGCGACAAAAAAAACATTTATTATTACTCTGCCTTTGCCGGCGACGACAGTTTGCTGCTGATAGGCCAGCGGCAAACCTGGCTGCTCTCTGACGGCCGGTTTATCGCCCAGGCGGCGGCAGAAGCGCCGCAGGCCGAGTTTATCAGCAAGCAGCCCGGCCAAAGCCATTTTGAACTGCTTTTACAGATTTGCCGCGAACAGCAGTTTGACAAGCTGGGTTTTGAAGGGGCCAGCCTTTGCTACAACCAATGGCAGGAACTGCAAAATTTAATTCAGCAGGATTTAAGCAATTCAACGCCGCAATTACAAGAGGCCGGCAGCCTGCCCTTACAACCCCGCCTCTGCAAGGATAAAGGCGAGCAGGCGGCGCTGATTAAGTGCGGCGAGATTGCCGACCAGGCTTTGACAGATATTTTGCCGCTGATCCGGGTTGGCGTCAGCGAGCAGGAATTAGCCTGGGCCTTGGAGATTGCCCTGCACGAGCACGGCGGCCAGGGGCTGGCTTTCCCCACCATTGCCGCCGCCGGGCCTAACAGCGCCAAGCCGCACGCGATTCCCTCCGATTACCGTCTGGCGGAGGGCGATTTTATCACCCTGGACTTTGGCGCGGTTTATATGAATTACTGCGGCGACTGCACCCGCACCTTCGCCGTAGGCCAGCCCAGCCCCGAACAGGCCGCCGCCTATAAGCTGGTGCAAAAAGCGCAGGAACAGGCCATCGCCCAAATTAAACCCGGCATGACCGCCGGCCAGGCGGATAAACTGGCCAGGGATATTATTGCCGCAGACGGTCTGGGGGAATACTTCAGCCATTCTCTGGGCCACGGCGTTGGTCTGAATATCCATGAAGCGCCGGCTCTGCGCGCCGGCAGCGATTTTGTCCTCAAACCCGGCCAAATTATAACGATAGAGCCCGGCGTTTACCTGCCGGAAGCCGCCTTTGGCCTGCGTATCGAGGATTCCTGCCTGGTTACGGAAACCGGTTTGCAGCCGCTGACGCACTTTCCCAAACACTTACAAATTCTCAACTAAATAAAAGCGGCTTAAAAGAAATTAAGAAAAAATAAACTGCATAAAATCACAAAAAAAAATCACCTTAAATATTAGCAATCCTAAATATTTGAGGTGATTTTTTTGCTTTCTCTGCGCCGACACCGTCAGGTTTCTTTAATTTTACTGCTGATTTTCGGCCTGCTGGCCGGCCGCCTTTGGCAAATCAATTTAAGCCATGGCCAGGAATACGCCGCCCAGGTGCAGCGTCAAAGGCTGCTGACTGTCAGCGAGAGAGAATACGAACGCGGCGATATTTTGGACTGCAACGGTCAAAGCCTGACCAACCAGCCGGAAAATGTGCTGTTGGTGTTCCCGCGCCTACTGCTGGGGAACAGCCAACAAAGCGAAGCTTACTGGGTAACTTACCTCAACAGTCTGCTTAAAAATTTTAATCTACTGGCACACCGGCAAAGCCAAAGCCTGAAACAGCTTTTGCAGGGCAGCGAGCCGTTTATTCTGGCACGCGGCTTAAGCAAAAGCCAGGTGGCGCAAATTACGCCGCTGCTGCAACAAAACAGCGGCCTTTATGCCACCAGCTTAAGCCCCCGTTATGCCGCCGCCAGCCCTGCCGCCCACCTGCTCGGCTATGTCGGCGCCAGCACCGCTGCCGAGGCCGCCGCCCTCAAACAACAGGGCTGCCAGGATACAGCCTACTGCGGCAAAAGCGGCCTGGAAAAGCAATACGACCAGCTTTTGCGCAGCCAGCCCAGCGCGCATATTGCCGTTGCCGTGGACGAAAAAAATCAGCCCACCACCCCGGGGCTTAATTATTTTGCTAACAGCCGCACGCGCCAAAACCTAAAATTAACAATCAACGCCAATTATCAAAGCATTGCCGAAGCAGCCATGCAGGGCAAAAACGGCGCGGCGGTGCTGATGGACGTTCACAACGGCGATGTGCTGGCCATGGTGAGCGCGCCCGGATTTGATCAATACATCGGGCAGCCGGCAACCGAGGGGGATATTTATATCAACAAAGCGCTTTCCTATTATCCGCCGGCCTCCGTCTTTAAAATTGTACTCTGCCTGGCCGCTCTGGATAAAGAAATCAGCATTGATCCGGACAATTTGACCGCCGACGAAGAAGCCACAGCTGTTCCTGATAGCCAGGCGCAGTTATTCCAATGCAACGGCAGCATCACCCTGCCCAGCGGCCACACCGTCAGCTGCTGGAAAACCTCCGGCCACGGCGAGGAAGATATGGCGGTGGCGCTGGGGAACTCCTGCAACCCCTATTTTATCCAGCTGGGACAAACGCTGGGGGGAGATTTGATTGCCGAATACGCTTATCGTCTGGGATTTGGCAGCCAAACCCTGCTGGGCTTTGAGCCGGGCAATACCGCTGGACAAATTGCTTTTAACAGCGCCGTACCCGCCGACGTGGCCAATGTTTCTATCGGCGAAAAGGGTATCCGGGCTACGCCGCTGATGCTGGCCAGACTGCTGGCCGCCGTCGCCAACGACGGCCGGCTGCCCACGCCGCGTCTGGTTCAGGCAACGGTGAACAGCAACGGAAAAATTCTCAGCGAGATCCCCAGCGCCCAGCCTCAACAGGTTGTTAAAGCGGAAAGCGCCCGGCAGGTTAAAAGGTTTCTCACCCAGGCGGTACAAAACGGCACCGGTCAGCCAGCCGCCAGTGATTTAATCAGTATCGCCGGCAAAACCGGCACCTCGCAGAACTTTGGCGTTTGGTTCGCCGGCTTTTTCCCCGCTGACGAACCGCGCTGGTCAATCGCTGTTTATATCAGCGACGGCGACAGCGGCGGCAGGGACGCCGGCGGCGTTTGCCGGGAAATTGCCGAAAAAATCGCTCTGCTGGAAGATATTGCCAATCAAGGCCGCGTTTAATGCAGATCCGAACATTCCTGCAAGATATCGCAGATAATATCCACCCGATTAAAAGGCGGTATCATATAATAGCCGTCGCAGATTTCCGCCACGCCGCGCATAATCCGACAAGAGAGATTTACCGCCAGTTCCCGCGCCTGCTCCGGCGTTTTATCTTTATATTGCCGCACTATTTCGTTCTCCACATTAATACCGGCGACTTCATTGTTCATAAAACAGGCGTTGCGATAGCTGACCACCGGCATAATCCCGGCCAGAATTTTAGCGCCCAACTCCTGATGCGCCCGCCGCAGATTGACCGCCGCCTGCCTGCTTAGAACCGGCTGCGTTAAAAACATTTGCACTCCACCGTTGATTTTTTCCTGCGCCAGCCTAAGCTGTACGTCAAAATTGCGGGCGTTCAAATTAAGCGCGCCGCAAATATAAAACGGCGTAAGCAAAGTGCTTTCGTTCAGATTGCTAATATAGCGCGCCAACATCCGCGAGTTGAAATTAAACACGCTTTTAATCTCATCCCGCTCGGCGGTGGGGATGGGATCGCCGGTAACAATCAATACATTATTAACGCCCTCCACACTCAAACCCAGCAACAGCGCCTTAATGGCGTTCAGATTACGGTCGCGGCAGGTCATATGCGGCAGAACATCCACCCCCAGCTCACGGTGCAGTTTACAGGCCAGCAGACTGCTGTCCATCCGCGCCCGGCCAATCGGACAATCCGGCACCGTAATTATATCCACGCCGGCCTGCTGCAAAATTTTAGCCTTTTGCATAAACAAAGGCAGATTAACGTCCTGCGGCGGCTCCAGCTCCACCGCCAGCAAACGCCGCCCCTGCTCTGCCTTTTGCCGGAAATAATTCAGCAAAGGCTGCTGCGTCGAATCCTCGCCGCTGCTTATTTCTGCCGGCTGCACATCCGCCCGGCCGCCGGCCCGGCGCAGTTTCAGCTGTGCTAAAGCCTGCGCCGCCGCCTTAATATGCTCCGGCGTGGTGCCGCAGCAGCCGCCCAGAATCCGCACTCCCAGCTCGGCCAGCCGCCCCAGCTGGCTGGCGTAATATTCCGGGCTGTTGCTGAAAAAGGTACGGTTATTAATCACCGTTGGATAGCCGGCGTTCGGCATAACAGAAAGCGTTTTTGCGCCCTCCGCCGTTGGCAATAAACGCTGGGCCTGCAAATAACGGCGTAGGTGATGCGGGCCGGACACGCAGTTTAAACCAACCGCATCAACCTGCGCTTCGCCGCCAACCGCGGCCAGCAAATCAGCGCCAAAGCGCCCGGATCTGGTATAGCCGTCCGGCTGCACCGCAAAAGAGCAGATAACAAAGGCCTGCGGACAGCAGCGTTTAATATAGGCCGTCAACTCGGCCAATCCCTGATCCGAACTGAAAGTTTCAAACAAAAAATTCTCCGCGCCCAACTCTAAAAAAATATCAATCAAACGCTGTACCGATTCCAGGGCTTGTTCCTGGCCGGACAACGGGCCGAAATCAGCAAAAACAAAAGGCCGCCGTCCGGCGGGCTGCTCGTCCGCCGCCTGATTAGCCAGCCGCCAGCCCGCCGCCGCAATCTGGCGGAGCAAATCGTCATTAAGCCCCGGCAGCTGCTGGTTCAGGGCAAAGGTATTAGTCTTTAGAGCCATTGCCCCGGCATTCAAATAATCGCGGTGCACCTGCAAAACCGTTTCCGGCCGCCGTAAATTAGCCAGCTCGCAGGCCTCGCCGCCAGAAAGCGCCCCATGCGCAAGTTGATTCAGATAAGTACCCATCGCGCCGTCAAACAGCAAAATATTATTTTGTAAGTATTCGCGAACAGTCAACTTATTGCTCAAATTTTCTTCTATACCCAACGTATTCACCCGCACTTTTTTATATTATCCCAAAACCTGTTTGGCAATCTGCACCGACTGGTTGGCGTCTTTGGCGTAAAAATCCGCGCCAATTTCCGCCGCATACTCCGGAGTCAGCACCGCGCCGCCCACAAAAATCCGGCAATCATGCCCGCTGGCCCGCAGGGCGGCAATAGTTTCCCGCATACTGGCTACGGTGGTCGTCATCAGGGCGCTTAGGCCGATCAGGCGTATATTCTGCGCGATGGCCGCCTCCACCACCTGCTGCACCGGCACATCCCGGCCCAGATCCAACACCTGATAACCGTAATTTTCCAAAATCACTTTAACGATATTTTTGCCAATGTCGTGCACATCGCCCCAAACGGTGGCCAGCAGAATTTTGCCCTTGCCGGCTTCCGCGCCGCCCGGCGCGTTTTGCTTAAGCAGGCGGGCCTTAATAACCTCAAAGGCTTCGCTGGCCGCCGCCGCCGCATTAATCAGCTGCGGCAGAAAAATCTGTTCCTGCTCGTAAAGCAGGCCAACCTCGTCCAGGGCTGGAATCAACAGCTTATTAATAAGCTGCATTGGCTCGACAGTCTGCAAAAGCTGCTGGGTAAATTGGCGTACCTCGCCCCGCAAACCCTTATGCACGGCCCTAACCAAAGCCTGCTCGGCATTTTCTCCGTCAGCCGCCGCGGGAACAGTCGCCGCCGGGCCGTCAGTCTGCGCCATTTTAGCAATATATGCGCTGCTGCCCGCGTCAAAATTCAACAACACTCTGGCGGCGGCCACCGTATCCGTCATCGCCTTAACGTTAGGATTAATAATCGCCAGATCCAAACCAGCCTGCAAGGCCATTGCTAAAAAGGTTTGGTTAACCAGTTCGCGCTGCGGCAGGCCAAACGAGATATTGGAAACGCCCAAAACCGTTTTCAGCCCCAGCCGCTCCTTAACCAGCCGAATAGCCGCCAAAGTTTCCCGCGCCTGTTCCTGCTGGGCGGATACGGTCAGCGTCAGACAGTCAATATAAATATCCTCCCGGGCGATACCCACCGCCAGCGCCGCCTGCAAAATGCGCTCCGCAATTATCAAACGCTGTTCCGCCGTCTGCGGCAGGCCGTTTTCGTCCAGCGTCAGCCCAATTACCGCCGCGCCGTATTTTTTAACCAGCGGCAAAACTTCGGCCAGAGATTCCGCTTTGCCGTTCACCGAATTAACAATCGCCTTGCCGTTGACAACCCGCAGGGCCGCCTCAATAGCCGCCGGATTGCTGGAATCAATTTGCAGCGGCAGATCCACCGCGCCCTGCAAGGCCTTTACCACCCGCGCCAGCATGGCCGGCTCGTCAATTCCCGGCAAGCCTACGTTAACGTCCAGAATATCCGCGCCGGCCTCCTGCTGCTCAATCGCCCGCGCCAGAATATAATCAATATTGCCCTCCCGCAAAGCCTGTTGAAAAAGTTTTTTGCCGGTAGGATTCAAACGCTCGCCCACAATCAGCGGCTGATTAACAGCGGCCAGTCTGGTTGGCGAGCAAACCGCCGCCGGGCGAACCTCGGGCCGCTCCGCCCGCTTCACCCCGACGAGAGCCTGCTTTAATGCCGCAATATAAGCCGGGCCTGTACCGCAGCAGCCGCCTAACAGCTGAACGCCCAAATCGGCAAAAGGCAGCATTTGGGCGGCAAAATCCGCCGGCGTAACGTCATAAGCGCCGGTTTGCGGATTTGGCAGACCGGCGTTGGCCTTAACAATCAACGGCAAATTCGTATGCTGAACCAATTCCTGCACCACCGGCAGCAGCCCCGCCGGCCCCGGCGAACAGTTGACCCCCAGCGCCGCCACCCCCAAAGAGTTAAGCAGGCAGGCCATAGACTCCACACCCACGCCGCTAAAGGTGCGGTTATTTTTATCAAAGGTCATAGTGCAGAGAACCGGCAGTTCACAACATTCCCGGGCCGCCAGCACCGCCGCTTTCAGTTCATACAAATCGGTCATGGTTTCGATCACCACCAGATCCACGCCGGCCGCCGCCCCGGCCTGCATCATTTCCCGAAACAGGGAGTAGGCCTCTTCAAAACGCAAAGTACCGGCAGGCTCCAATAGCTCCCCGAGAGAACCAACGTCCAGCGCCACTAAAATATCCTTATCACCAGCCGTATTCTGGGCGGCCTCTTTGGCCGTCCGCACATTGGCCGCGATCACCTCCTGCGGCGTATGGCCGCTGCCCGCCAGTTTGCGGGCGTTGGCGCCAAAAGTGCAGGCATAGATTATATCAGAACCAGCGGCAATATACTGCCGGTGAATATCCCCAAGCAGCTCTGGATGTTCCATGGCAAAAATTTCCGGGTTTTCGCCCAGCTTCAGCCCGGCAGCTAACAGCATCGTGCCCATAGCGCCGTCCAGCATTATAAATTCCCGCTCGTCCAAAAGCCGCTGCAAATTTTGTTTCTTCATTATATTATACACTCCCCAGATAGTCTGCCTTACGATACGGGCAGCCAGTTAGTTTACATTTCGTACAGTTATGCTGCAAGGTCAGCTGGGCCGAAACCGGCGGCTGACTGCTCAGGCCAATCACCGCCGTAACCGATTTGCGCGGCAGCAGCAGGCCGCTGCGGCTGACGGTTAAACCGATACTGCGCACCGTATCCAGCGTGGCGCAGAATTGCGGCTGACAGGCCAGAGGCAAATCGCCGTAGCCCGGGCTGAAACGCGCCGTCAGGTAAAGCCCCTGCGCCATGAACTGTTGACGCAGTTGGCTTTGCAGCTGCTCGCAAAGATTTTCCACCGCCGCGCTGGCGCAGGCGTCTAAAAGCAGGGCCCGGCTAATATCGCGGATTTCCGCCCGGCGGATCAGCTCGTCAACACCGCCGCTCAGGCTGGCGGCCAGCAGTAAACACTCCCGGCAGTTTTGCAGCAGGCAGGCAATATCCTGCCCGGCCAAAACCAGGCTGCTGCCAGCCAGACCAATCCCGGACGGCTCCTCTTGCAGCTTAAAAGTCTTATAAACAAAACGCGGCTGCGCGGCGGCCAAAATATCCGCCTCCGCCCCGGCCAACTGTTCCGCCAGTTCCACCGGCAGGGGCCTGTCCGCCTGCCAGCGCAGATAACGCAAAGCCTCCGCCCGGTCAATTTGCAGCTGCAAAGCCGGCGGCTCAATCAAATCAGTCAAAAAACATCGCTCCTAAAAAAACAGCAAAACAAAATATACCATAACAGTATACTTTATTTTGCTGAAAAAGTAAAGTAAAATTTTTTTTAAACCCGCCACTCGGCACAGGTAGCGGGTTTGTTACATTTTAAACCTAAAACTCAAGGCCAGCCGTTTGTTGGCTCCGCCTATCTTTATTTTACAGCAGCGCCGCTTGTTTGTCAAGTGGCGCTGCTGCTTTTATATATTTAATTTTTTATAAAACTCGCGAACAACTCACGGCTGGGCTTAGGATACAAGGTCCTCATCTTCAGTTCAATCTCCTCATCCCCATTATCCCAGGTTACCGCATTTTTATAGTTCACTTCATAGTAAGTGTTCACCATACTATCCCCAAACAGGCCGGTGTGCCAAAAAGCGCTGTCCGTAACGGTGTTTTGCAAAATCTCTTCAATCTTGGCCGCATCGGTTTCCGGACGATAGCTGGCCACCAGTCCGTCCTGGTTCGAGGTTTGCGCTTTTTCCGTAATATAATCTTCCGCTGGCATAGCCGCGCCCTCGTCCGCCTCCGTCCATTTGCGGTATTCGCGTATTTCCACAACTTCGTTGATATCCAGGTCAGCCGCCAGCATATTGTCAGTTAGCTGATTAAGCAGGGCAATCGTATCCGTCATGCTGGGATAAATCTTGACGTCATAACGGCTCATACCTCTATAATCATAATAACCATTCTCCGGATTATAGGTGCGCTCTTTATATTCGCCCAACTCCAGATTGCCAACCGGGCTGCTGTAAAGCAGATCGTCCGCTGTCAGCTTGGCATATTCGCTGCGCAGAGTTTGTAGAAAATGCTGCCATTCGTCCTCCGACTTCAAATCCTGCAAATAAAGATAATCATCGCTTCTACCCAGCTGATAGCTATCCAGGCTGCAAACCACGGTGTGTTCCAAATCCAGCCGGTTAACCGCCAGCTGCCGCCGCCATTCATCGCTGGCCAGAATAGTTTCATAGGCCTGCTGCGAAGCTCCGTTTAAGCAATCAACAGTCCAATAAGAACGCGCCCGCATAGAGCCGTTTTTCATCTTATAATAAACCCGCAGATTATCGCTGACATACGGGAAACCATATTGATCAGAAGCAAAGCTTTCAAGATTTTGCGCATTACCCACCAGTGCAAACACCGCCGCCACATTCTCCGGCTCGGCGAACACTAGATGATTATAAGCAGACAGCGCGTCTGTTCGGTTCAGCCTCCAATAATTTTCCCAAAAATCATCGTTCCAATAACCATAATAATCACCGGTTAAGTTCTGCAAATTTGTGCTGTAAACGGAAACTACCTCCACCTTATCAGCGTCGGGGCAGCTACGATCAAAACCGAACCAGTCAAAGGCATAGGCCGAAAGCAGCAGGCAAACCGCCACCGAGGCCACCAGCGCCGAACGCCAGCCCTTTTTAACGGCCTTAAAGTCGCTCTTGATGAAAACCTCCAGCAGCAAAGCCATAAACATTGTGCCAAGTATCGCGCCAAAATACAGCCACAAAATGCTGCTTTCACCCGCCAGATAGAAGAACACGCCCAGCATGATACCGCTGCAAACCACCAGCGGATACTTATAAAACGGCTTTTGCCAGCCAAAGGCCAGCGTGCTGCCTGCGGCCTCCGATCTGCGCCGGCGATAGAGAACCAGACTGAACGCCAACATTACCACAGTCAGCAAAATCGCCGCCAGCCAATCCTGCCAGCAAATAATCTGCACATGATCAGCAGCCCACCAATCGCCCCGCGCCATAGCGCCGACCATAAAATAACGCTCAACCACCGAGGCTTTAAGCAACACAATGCTGATGGACGAAAACATGGAAACCCAGGTTTGCAAAAACACTCCGCCCAGCAATTCATACATACCGGCCAGCAACGGCGCCAGGCCAAAGGTCATAACCAAAATTTTAAGCGCCGAAGGCATAGTGCCGGAAAGCTGCATTGCCAGACAGGCGCAGGCCATAAACAGCACATAAACCACTATGTTAAACAGAACGAACTGCATATACAGACCAATATTCACATAGGCCGTCCAGCCGCTTACGCCCAACACCAACAGGTTCAGCAGCGTTGCCAGCAGATAAGGCGCCAGAAAGACCAGAAAAGCAGCCAGCAAATTAGCGGCAAAAAACTGCTCGCGCCGCACCGGCAGGCTATGATAAAAATCCACCTGTGCGCGGACATGCAAATAACGGAACATCACAAAAATAGCCAGAATCGCGCCAACCACAATGATACTGGCAGAAAACATCTGCCACATCACCATTAGATCGCTAGCCCAGTTTGTATAATATGAAAGCTTCTGCACCGGATCTTCATCAAAATACCAATCGGAAAAATTGTTGATAGCCAGCGCCGAGGCCACCGGCATCGCCAGCACAAAGCCCAGCAAGGCCAAAATCGGCAGCCAGATATGCCGTTTAATGCTTTTCAGCGTCAGCCGCCAAAGCGAAAAAGAACCGGCTCCGCTTACGCTGTTCTCCTTATTATCATTAGCGTTTTTAGATAAAGAGTTTTTTAAGGTCATAACCGGCCACCTCCGTTTCCATAATGAAAAATTCTTCCAGCGTCAGCGGCAAAAACTCCATAAATACAGGATTGACCGCCGCCACCTTGGCCATAATTTCCTCCTGACTGCCGCGGGCAATCAGCGTATGCAGCTGGCCGCGCTGCTCGTCAATAACAATATTCAGCCCCAGAGAATCCGTCTGAACCCCCTCCGGCAAAACGCACTGCACCTTGCCCGCGCCCAGTTTCATGTCATCCAGGTCTTTTTCCAGCAGCACGCCGCCCCTATGCAGCAGACCGACGTGATCGCAAATGTCTTCCAGTTCGCGCAGGTTATGCGAAGCGATAATCGGGGTCAGCCCCCGATCCGCCACATCGGCCGCAAACAGGCTTTTCACCGCATGGCGCATCACCGGATCGAGGCCGTCAAAGGTTTCATCACAAAAAATATAGTCAACACCGGCGCAAAGGCCCAAAATTACCGAAAGCTGCTTTTTCATACCCTTACTGAAAGTGCTGATTTTACGGCTGCTGGTCAGCTCAAAGCCCTGCATCAACTCATCAAAACGCTGCAAATTAAAATTAGGATAAATACCGTTATAATATTTGGCAACTTCCAGCGGCGTGGCGTTAGCAAAAAAATACTGCTCATCAGATATATAAAACACCCGGCGCTTAACTTCGGTGTTTTCCCAAACCTGCTGTTCGTCAATGGTAATACTGCCGCTGTCCGGCCGGTAAATGCCGGCCAAAAGGCGCAAAAACGTGCTTTTACCCGCACCGTTGGTACCCACCAGACCAAAAACAGCCCCCTTATTGATATTCAGGCTGATGTCGTTCAGCGCCAAAACATCATTAAAGCGCTTGCTGATATTTTGTGTTGTTATCACTATCATCATTCCCTTCATCATAAAACTTGGCAGCGCCGGCTAAAAAGGCCGCTCTATCCATTCCGCAACCTTTGGCCCGTTCAGCCAGCTGCGCCAACTCCCGCAGGATAATTGCCCTTGATTGCGAAAGCAGCGCCTCCTGGCTGGCCGCCAGAAAACTCCCCCGCCCCGGCACCGAATACACAACGCCCTTTTTTTCCAACTCGCTATAAGCACGCTGAATCGTGTTGGGGTTAATTGCCAAATCAACAGCCAGACTGCGCACAGAAGGCAGTTGTTCGTCCGCCTTAATCAAACCGTTTAGGGCCAGCTCTTCAATCTTTTCCATTAACTGCTGGTAAAGCGGCCGCCGATCCTTATAATCAATCGTAATCATTCCCATCTGCGCCTCCTCTCTTTGCCAAGTGTCTTCATCTCGATATACCATCACCTGCACAAATTTTTACACCTCCACACAATCACAGAAAAAAACTCACACAACACACACACATCACAGAAAACTCACACAACACGCACATCACAGAAAAGCTCACACAATCTACACACATCATTAAAAACTCACACAACCGAGCAATCAACGATTTTTCTGCCGCTTAGAATGTTGACTCCCACCAAAGCAGCAGCAAAATGCCAAAAGCAGCCCACATCACAAACGCCTCCTGATTTTTACACAACTCACACTATCGACCGTACTAGTACATTTACCCGTATTAATGCACTTAACTGTTCTAAATCACTTAATACACTTAGTATGCCTATATAATAACACCACCGGCAGCGCTTGTCAATAGCTTTTTACTATTTTTTTGGAAAAATTCACAAAAAAAATCAAGGGCTATTTTCACCCCTGGTTTTTTGCTATATAAAACGTGTCCGCCAGCAGCAGCCAGCCGGCACGATACAGCCGCATCAGCTGCCACCAGCCGCCGCCGGCCAATCCATACTCCTGCACCAGCGCAAAACGGGCCTGCAAACTGCGCACATCTTCCAGCCAAACTTCATGCTCCAGCTCGTTCAGCGTATAATTATAGTAAGGCGTTTGCGCAGGCTCGTCAAACATAATCTCCGCGCCCAGCTCCGCCGCCTGTTGAATAGCCTCCACAATGCCCAGCGTGCGGGCTTTGGTTTCGCCCTTAACATAGGGCAGCGTCCAATCGTAGGCATAATTGGGAATCCCCAGCAGAATTTTGTCCGGCTCAATCTCGCTTACCGCATAATCCAAAACCCGGCGCACCCAATTCAGCGGTGCAATCGGCATCGGTTCGCTGTATGTGTATCCCCATTCATAGGCCATCACCAGCACCAAATCTGCCGCCGCGCCCAGGGCCGCATAATCCATGCCCTCATAAAGCAGGCCCGGCTGCCCGGCATAGGTTTTGGGAACCAACGCCACCGAAATTGTAAAGCCGTTATCGTGCATAATCACAGCCAATTCCGCCACAAAAAGCGAAAACATATCCCGATCTTCCGCCAGGATATATTCAAAATCCACGTTAACCCCCTGATAACCCTTGAGCCTCATCACCGCCGCCAGTTCCCAACACAAATTCCGCCGCGCCGCCGCGTCATTCAGCATGGCCGAAATCAAATAATTATTAAAATTACCGTCTTCACCAAACGGAGTCAGCGTCAAAACCGGGCGGCAGTTCTCCGCCAGCGCCGCCGCAATCAGCCACTCATCCGGCAGCGCCGGATAAACCAGCGCGCCAGCCGCCGTAAAGCCATAGGAAAAAATACAAAGTTCACTTAAATAAGGCAGACTTTCAGCCAAAATATTCTGCTCAATAAAAGGATAGGCATAACCGCTGCTGATAAACTCCCGCGGATTCTGCGGCGTACCCGGCGCGCCCAGCAGCAGCGCCTGACCAACCGCCAGCCGGTAAGGATAAGCCAACTGATTATTATAAATAATTTCCGAAGCCGCCAGACCATAAGCCACCGCAATACCGTCCACCGAATCCCCCGGCTGCACAATATAAATCTGCATATACATTCCCTCCTGTGGCAATGTATATGCAGAAATTATGTTTAATATTAAGTTTTGCCGGAATTAAACCGGATCAGCCCAGCTTATCAACCATATCCAGCTGCTCCCAGGGCAGTTCCGGCCGGCCAAAGTGGCCATAGGACGCAGTCTGCTTAAAAATTGGACGGCGCAGGTCAAAGGTTTTAATAATTCCGGCCGGCGTCATATCAAAGTTAGCGCGGATTTTGGCCGAAATTTCGGCGGCGCTCATTTTGCCGGTGCCAAAGGTATCCACCATCACCGAAACCGGCTCGGCCACGCCGATGGCATAGGCCAGCTGAATTTCCAACCGGTCGGCCAGACCAGCCGCCACACAGTTTTTGGCAATATAGCGCGCCATATAGGCCGCCGAACGGTCCACCTTGGTGCAGTCTTTACCGGAAAAGCAGCCGCCGCCGTGCCGCGCCATGCCGCCGTAGGTATCCACAATAATTTTACGCCCGGTCAGGCCGCTGTCGCCCTGCGGGCCGCCAATCACAAAACGCCCCGTCGGGTTAATGTGATAAACCGTATCCGCAGAAAGCAGTTCGGCGGGCAAAACCTTTTTAATCAGCCTCTCTTTCAACTCCCGACGCAGTTCTTCAATCTCAATCACCGGGTCATGCTGTGCCGAAACCACCACCGTGGCAATATTGCAGGGCTGGCCGTTTTCGTCATATTCCACCGTAACCTGTGATTTGCCGTCCGGGCGCAGCCAGGGCAGTTCGCCCTCCTTGCGCAGACGGGTTAACTCCCGCGCCAGCTTATGCGCCAGCATAATTGGCAGCGGCATCAGCTCCGGGGTTTCCCGGCAGGCATAGCCAAACATCAGGCCCTGGTCGCCGGCGCCGCCAACGTCCACCCCCATGGCAATATCCGCGCTTTGCTCGTCAATATTCGTTAAAATAGCGCAGGTATCCGCGTCAAAACCCATACTGGAGCCTGTATAGCCAATTTCACGAATGGTATCGCGGGCAATTTTGGGAATATCCATATAACCCTTGGTAGTAATCTCGCCGCCCACCAAAACCATACCGGTATTGGTAAAGGTTTCGCAGGCCACGCGGGAATCCGGGTCTTGCTCCAGCGCCGAATCCAAAATCGCGTCGGATATGGTATCGGCAATTTTGTCCGGG
>CAQWMM010000039.1 GCA_948907985.1 uncultured Bacillota bacterium | reverse complement strand
TCGAAAAGACTTGCCTCTCCCTTTGGGAGAGGTGGCTTATCCAGCAAAGCTGGATAAGCCAGAGAGGGCGACTTAAACAACGCATTTTGTCCACTCCCTAAGTTATTTCATCAAGAAAATAGATGATAATTGCCTATAACATCAATTCTTTCAATAATCCTTTTAATAAATTTTTCTTAATAATTTTTTTCAATTTGGACAAACTTTGTCGCCACTTTTTCCTGAAAGGCCAAATCATGCTCCACCAAAAGCATGGTTGGCGCAAAATCCAAAATCAATCGCTCCAGCTGCATACGCGAGAATATATCCACATAATTCAGCGGCTCATCCCAAACGTAAATATGCGCCTGCTCGCACAGGCTTTTCGCCAGCAGGATTTTCTTCTGCTGTCCGGCGGAAAGCTCCGCCAAATCCTTGTCAAACTGCCCTCTGGCAAAGTCAAGCTTACGCAGAATTGTCAAAAACAGCGTTTCATCAGCCGTCCGTGCCGCAAACTCCCGCAGGGAGCCCCGCAAAAAAGAAGTATCCTGCGGCACATAAGAAATTATCAAACCAGAGGCCTTACACAGCCGCCCTGTGGTTTCGGCCTGGGGCAGATTTTCGCCCACCAGCATTTTTAGCAGACTGCTTTTGCCGCTGCCGTTAGCGCCGGTTAAAATTACCCTTTCCCCCTGGCGCAAATTGAAAGCAACCGGCTGACAAACGGTCTTGCCGCCATAGCTTACAGCAAAATCTTCAAATTCCGCCAAAACCTCAGCATGGTGGCGCAGAGGATGGATTTTCAGCGGCTCGGCATTTTCCTGATTTTGCAGCAGATCGGATTTTTCCTCAATGGCTCGCTGCTGCCGCGCCGCCAGATTTTTGGCGCGCTGCATCATTTTAGCAGATTTATGCCCAACATAGCCCTTATCATATGCGCCCGCCTTGCTGGCCTCCACCTTATCAGACCAATCCGCTGAACGTCTGGCCGCCTGACGCAGCCGTTTAATATCCCGCTGCAACTGCGCTTGCCGCGCCTGTTCGCTAAGCTGGCGCTGCTCAAAACCGGCCAACCAGCAGGAAAAATTACCGTTTTGCAGTTCAATATTCGCCCGGTTAATTGCCAGAATATGATCCACACAACCGTCCAAAAAACGCCGGTCGTGCGAAACCAGAATAAATCCCTTTTTGCGCCGCAGATAATCGGCCACCAGCCGCCGCCCCGCCGCGTCCAAATGGTTGGTCGGCTCGTCTAACAGCAAAAAATTATTGCTTTGCAAAAACATTGCCGCCAGCAGCAGCTTTGTCTGCTCGCCATGCGAAAGCGTCTGGAAAGGCCGCTGCAAAACCGCCGCCGGCACCCCCAGATAGGCCAGTTCGCGAATCAGCTCCCAATCGGCGGCCTCCTGGCAAAGCTGCTGCAAAATATCACCGGCCGGGCGTTCTGGCCGCTCCACCTTATAGGGAAAATAATCAAAGCCAACCGACGCGCTGATTTGGCCGCTATATTCATATTTGCCCAGCAAAAGCTGCAAAAAAGTAGTTTTGCCCCGGCCGTTGCGCCCCACAAACCCCAGCCGCCAATCGGTATCCAGCTGAAAACTGACGTTTTCAAAAATATTATCATAACTTGTTGGATAAGCAAAGGTCAGCCTATCCACCTTAATCATTGACATACACAGCACCTCCGTTTATGCGCAAAATAATAAAAGCCGCAGGAAAGTTAATCCCACAGCCTTAAATCTGCATAATATCTGCGCACAAAACAACCCGGCGCTGCCACAGTATCTAATCAGGCGGAAAAATGTTTAACTTCCCTGCAAATGAGCGCAGAAACACAACTGAAACATCATGCTGCGTTCTACCCCAGTTTTTATTTGCAGAAAAAGCTTAACATCTTCCCACCCCTTTCAATTTTTATCTGTATACTGTATTATAATTGATCCGCCAGCAAAATGCAATAGTTTTTGCTAAAAATTTTTTACTTTGAGAATTTCTTGAGAATTTTATCCTATATTAATATAATAATGATATAATAATACTATTATCAAAAGCAAGAGGGGGCCGAAGCCTTGCCGCCGAAAATTTTAATTGTTGATGATGAACCGGGCATCGTTGAGCTGCTGCAAAGCTATTTTGCCGCCGAATATCAGGTGCTGACGGCCAACAGCGGCCAGGAAGCGCTGCAAAAAGCCGCCGCCGGCCCGGATTTGATTTTGCTGGATATCAATATGCCCGATCTGGACGGACTAAGCGTCTGCCGTCAGCTGCGCGCCCACATTAACTGCCCAATTTTGTTTTTAACCGCCCGCATTGAGGGCAGCGACAAAATCACCGGCTTTGCCGCCGGGGCCGACGATTACATTGTCAAACCCTTTGATTTGGACGAGTTGGCCGCCCGCGTACAGGCTCATCTGCGCCGCGAACAACGCCGCACGGATAAAACAGCGGCGCGCTTTTTTGGCGAGCTGACGATTGATTATCAGTCCAGACAGGTAATGGTTCAGGGGCAGACAGTTGAACTTTCCCGGCGCGAGTTTGAAATCGTGGAACTACTCTCCCTGCACCCCGGCCAGGTGTTTGACCGCGAGCATATTTACGAGGCCATTTGGGGAATCGACGCGGCCGGCAGCAGCGACACCATCATGGAGCATATCCGCAAAATTCGCGGCAAGCTGGCGGCGCACACCAGCCGCAGCTATATCGCCACCGTTTGGGGGGTTGGTTATAAATGGCTTGGCTAAAAAATATAAGTCTGCAAAAATCCTTTTTTCTGCTGACCTTTTGCGGTCTGGCAGGCTCGCTGCTGCTGCTCTGGCTGCTTTGGCAAAGCTGTTTAAGCATGGCCGCGCAATACCCCACCGGCGGCATCGCCTATGAAGTCGGCGGCCAAACAGTCCAACTGCCCAACCCCACGCCGGAGCAGCGGCGTATTCAGGAATTGTTAAGCCTGATCCCGCTGCTGGGCTGTATAATCCTGCCCAGTCTGGGGCTGGCCGCTGCCGCCGCCCTTTTTTTCCGCTGGAAACTGCAACCACCGATTAACATTCTGCTGGCCGGTACCAGACGTATCCAGCAGCAGGATTTGGACTTTTCTATTCCTCAAGTTTCCAACGACGAGCTGGGACAAGTCTGCGCCGCCTTTGAAAATATGCGCGCCCAGCTATTGCAAAGCAACAAGCAGCTTTGGCAGCAGGCTGAAGAGCGCCGCCGCCTGAACGCCGCATTTGCCCACGATCTGCGCAATCCGGTTACGGTTATCAAGGGCACGGTCAAGCTGCTGCGCCAGGGGCGGGCGGACGAGCGGGCTTATGAGCGTTTGGCAGTTTACACCGAACGGCTGGAGCATTATATTAACGCCATGAGCCAAATTCAGCGTCTGGAGCAACTGCCAGTGCGACCAGACAACGTCCCCCTGGCCGAGCTGAGCCGGGAGCTTGCCGAAACCGCCCGGCTGCTGGCTCCCGGCTTGCAGATTGAACTGCAAAGCGACGATTCCGGCAGCGTTCAGTTGGATCATAACATTTTCTTAAACGTCGCCGAGAATTTAATCAGCAACGCAGCGCGCTTTGCCAAACAAAGCCTGTGCCTTAAGCTAAACCGGCAGGCCGATTTTTTGCACCTGACGGTTGCCGACGACGGCCCGGGCTATCCGGTGGAGCTGATAAACAGCGCCCCCAGACCGTTTAACCGCCAATCCGCAGACAACGGCCATTTCGGCATAGGGCTTTACGGCAGCGACCTTTTGTGCCAAAAGCATGGCGGCGGCCTGCAATTAAGCAACCGGCCGGAGAGCGGCGCACAGGCCTGCGCAATTTTAAAAATTTTTTGAGGTTTTTTGAGATTCTTTGAGATTATTTTGAGATTTAACTGCTAAACTCTCCTTAATCAAAAAAATTAAGGAGAGTTTTTATTATGAAAATTTCTGCCGAGAATTTAACTAAAACTTATGGCAAGGGCGACGGTCAGGTGTACGCCCTGCGCAATGTCAGTCTGGAAATCAACCCCGGCGATTTTATCTCAATCATGGGGCCGTCCGGCAGCGGCAAAAGTACGCTGCTGCATCTGCTTTCCGGCCTGGACAAGCCCAGTTCCGGCCAGCTTAATTATGACGGCATTGATATTTACAGCCTAAGCGATAAGAAATTAGCGGCCTTTCGCCGTCGCAAAATCGGCTTTGTGTTTCAGCAGTTTAACCTGCTGCCGCCGCTTGACGCGCTGGAAAATATCTGTATGCCGCTGCTGCTGGATAAACGCCAGCCAGACGCGGACTATCTCAACCGGCTTTGCGGTCTGCTGGGTATTGCCGACCGCCTGCGCCACCTGCCGCACGAACTTTCCGGCGGGCAAAAACAGCGGGTGGCGATTGCCCGCGCTCTAATCACCCAACCGGAGGTGATTTTTGCCGACGAGCCCACCGGCAATCTGGACAGCCAAAGCGGCGGCGAGGTGATGGCGCTGTTGCGGCAAATTCATCAGCAAACCGGCCAGACGCTGGTAATCATCACCCACGATCCCCAAATTGCCGGTCTGGCTCAACGCCGGCTGCAAATTATTGACGGACAATTAAGCGAGCAAATAAGCGTACAGGAGGCATAAGCACAATGAAACATTATCTGGCTTTAGCCTATAAGGAACTGCGCGTTCAAAAAATCACCGCCCTGTTAATCCTGATCGCCATAATCATGTCCAGCATGCTGACAACGGTAATCGGCCAATCTATCGGCGTGCTTTCCGCTATGCGCCAACAACAGGCTATCACCCTGGGCGGCTACCGCCACGCCAGCTTTGTGCAGCGCAGCGCCGCCGAGGTTGAACAAATGCGGCAGGACTCGCGTCTGGCCTTTGTTGGTACCTTTATCCAGCTGGGCAGCACCAGCCTTAACCGCGCCCTCACCCTCTCGCTGCTGGAATATCAGGAGGACGTCAGCGCTGTCCAGCCCAGCCGGGCCAGACTGCTGGCCGGCCGCCTGCCCCAAAGCGCGCAGGAAATCGCCCTGCCGCAGGACGCGGTGCAGTATCTGGGGCTAAGCGGCAATCTGGGCGAAACCGTAACCCTGAACCTCAGCAAGGCGCTGCGCCATGGCGTGGAAATTGAGTCCTACGACTTCAGCGCCGATTTTAAACTGGTAGGCATCACCGAGAGTAATTATCTAAGCTATGCCAGCGGCCTGATAACCGGTCTGGCGGGCAATGGCACAGCAAAAGCACTGCTGCCGCCAAACTACATCTACTACAATGTGGATTTTCGGGTGGCGGACGCCGCAAATTTTCAAAACACTTTGCAGTCCCTTATTGAACAGCTAAATGTGCACGAGTTGGACATTATTTATAACATTCCCTATCTGGACGCTTTGGGCGTAACTTACAACCCCAGCGAGGCTTACGAAAATCTCACCGGTATATCCGACGCCGGTTTTCCCTTTATGCTGGCCGCCGGCGTTATGGTTGGCCTGCTGCTGATTCTGGCAGCCGGACTGGTTATCTACAATATTCTGAAAATTTCGGTAGCCCAGCGCATTGGCGAATACGGCGTTCTGCGCGCTATCGGCGGCAGCAGGCAGCAGCTTTATCTGCTGGTTTGCGTCCAGGTGCTAATACTTTGCGCCGTTGGCCTGCCCCTTGGTCTATTGCTGGGGCTGCTGTCCGCGCGGGGCATTCTTTCCGCCGCCACCAGTCTGCTTTCGCCGGATATTTTTCTGGTGCAGAAAACTGCCGAATTGCAGGCGCTGATTGCCCAAAACAGTTCCGGCAAGGCCGCCTTTCTGGCCGCCAGCGTCGGGATCACGCTGCTTTTCGCTCTGCTGGCCGCCCTGCCCGCCGCCCGCTATGCCGCGCAGGTTTCGCCCACAGTGGCCATGGCCGGGCGGATTGGCCGGGTTAAACGCCGCCACAAACCGGCCCCAAAAACGCCAAAAAAAATCCGCAGTTTTGAGCGTTATTACGCCCGGCTTAATCTAAGCCGCAGCCGCGGGCGCACAGCCATAACCATTCTTTCATTGGTAATGAGCATCACGGTCTTTATCGCACTGCAAGGCGGGCTGGGCCTGCTGGATTCTGCCCGGCGGGTGAACGATCATCTGGGCGATTATTCGCTGATTAACGAAACAATCGGCTTCAGCCCCGCCGAACTGGCCGAACTGGCGAATATGCCGGAGGTAGAATCAGTCGCCGCCCTGCAATTAAAAATTTATGAAATTGACGCTAACGCCGCGCCTGCTGGCGTAGATATTGATTTTCGGCTGAAACCCGGTGAAAGTTTTCAGATAGCCGGACTGAACGAAACCTTTGCCGACTACACTTTGGCCGACCGCCTTAGCCCACAGCAGCTGGCGCAGCTGAAAGCCGGCGGAGGCTGTGTGGTGCGCAATCCCCTGCCGCTGGTTTTTGAGGGTCAGGAAATCCCCCGCACCGAGATTAAAACCGGCAGCATAATCAGCATTGACGGCCGCAAAGTTCCGGTGCTGGCTACTCTGGACGGCTACGACACCTACATCAGCGTTGGCAACAGCGGTTTTATTAATGGCGTACAGGTGATTGTCAGCAGCCAATTATACAGCGAGCTAACCAATGAGCAGGCTTACCAGGAACTGAAACCAACTCTGCAAAACACAGCTGACCGCAGCCTTTTTGACGCCAGATTGAATGAACTGGCCCAGCGTCTGCCCGGAACCACCTGGCTTTCCTATGCGGAAACCGACCGGCAGATGGCGGAAAGTTTTACCCAAATCAAACTGCTGGGCTGGAGTTTAATTCTCTTCGTCGGCCTGATTGGCATTTTGAATATCATCAACACTGTTTACACCAACATCCACACCCGCATTAATGAAATCGGTATCCAGCGCGCCATCGGCCAAAGCACCGGCGGTCTATACGCCACCTTTCTTTGGGAAAGCGCCTACCTGGGGCTGATCGCCTCTGTGATTGGCGCGGTTTGCGGCTGGCTTTGCACAATTTTAATCAACGCGGGGGAAAGCGGCAGCCCGGAGTTTTGCGCGCCGCCCTTGCTCATTATTGCCGAGGCCGCAGCCGGCGCAGTTTTGGCCTGTCTGCTGGCTACGCTGCCGCCGCTGAAATCAGTCAGCCGAATCAACATTGTGGAGGCTATCGAGAACAACGAAACAATTTAGGCTTTAAGCCTGTTATAAAACCCTTTATAATAAATAAGCAGTCTGGATAAGCAATAATCCAGGCTGCTTATTTATTTACTGCGCCTCCGGCAGACTTTCATACATGGGGAAAAGCTGATCCTCAATCAGGAAAAATTCGTCCAGCAAATGCGGGTTAAACAAGCCGCACTGTCCGGTCCAAATCATTTCCACAACCTTATCGCGCGAGAAGGCGTCCTTATAAACACGTTTGCAGTTAAGAGCGTCATACACATCGGCCAACGATACAATCTGCGCCCAGGGAGATATTTCTTCCCCGGACAGGCCGTCCGGATAACCCTTGCCGTCCCAGCGCTCGTGGTGGTGCTTGGCAATATCCCAGGCATATTCATAAATGCCGTTTTCTCTAAACTGCGGAATACGTTCCAAAATAACTGAACCCTGCGTGGTATGGGTTTTCATAATCTCGTATTCCTCCGGCGTAAAACGCCCGGGCTTAGTCAAAATTGCGTCTGGAATAGCAATTTTGCCGATATCGTGCATGATAGAAGCCAGCGAAATATTATTAATCTCATCAGGGCTAAGCCCTTCGCCAAACTGCGTATTCTCCAGAAAATAACGGGTGATCTGACAAATACGCTGCACATGGCCGCCGGATTCTTCATTGCGAAACTCAATAGCGGTAGCCAGCGCCTCAATCATACCCTGGTTTAGCTGGATAATTTTATTAGCCTGCTCCAGCAGCTCGTTCTTTTGGGAGAGCACCACGCTGTTCAAATGCTTGCGCGCCTCAAACAGCTCAATTACCGAATGCAGACGCCGCAGCACCACATAAGGAACCACCGGCTTGCTGATTACGTCCATGACGCCGAGTTCATAAGCCTCTCGCTCCACTTTTTCCACCCGCTCGGCGGTTATCAAAAACACCGGGATTTTATCCAACAGGCCCCAGCCTTTAAGACGTTTGAGAACCTCAATGCCGTCCATCTCCGGCATAATCACATCCAGCAGAATTGCACAATAGCGGTTTTTGTTGCAGATAATTTTGGTAACTGCCGCGCGGCCATTTTCGGCCTCCTCCACCGCATAATCAGCAGAAAAAATTTTGCCCAAAACCTTGCGGTTAATAACGTCGTCGTCCACAATCAAAATCGTTTTCTTTTCCTTATTTTGTTCAATATCTTTCTGTTCAACATTTTTACTGATAACAGAACTTGTATCTATCATTTTATATCTTCCTTTTCTCTCCCAATACAGCAAACCCAAAGCAAAATAAGGATCAGGTATCCAAACGCAAAAAATAATCCACAATCTGCGGTTCGCAGTCGCTAAGCAGAGCGTAAAGCTCCGGGCTGACCATGCCGGGATCATTATTGCACAAACGCCGGATAATAAACTTCACCGGCTTGGCATTGCTGCCATAAAACTTGGAACGCATATTATCAAATTCATCCACCAGACGGCACATTTGATTATAAATTGAATTATTATAACCGGAAATATGATAAGGGTAACCCTCGCCGTCAAAACGCTCATGATGATGCAGACACATCCCGGCGCAAACCTCAACAAAATAGGAACAACCTTTTGACCGGTTCAGCCGAATCAAATTAGCGCCCAAAATAGTATGGGTATGCTGCATATCCGCGGTATCCGTATATCCGGCCATAATCTGCGACATCTTATCCGGAATAAACATCTCGCCAATATCGCAGAAGTAGGCGGCACGGCTGATTAAATCCACATTATCCGTTGTCAGACGCAGGCCGCGCACCGTTTTGGCATAATAAACCAGCAACATTTTCATCAGATCCACCATCGTCCGATAATGCAGATCGCTTTTGCCAAAATTAGTTAAATAATGTTTATACAGCGTCGTTAAATCGTCAACATATTTCTGGGTTTCGGCCAGTTCTTCCTTTTCCAGATTAAAGGTGGGGATGATCCCCAGACGAGAACGCAGCCGGCGCAGAACATCATCCTTATCAAAGGGCTTGCCGATAAATTCGGCAATTTTGAACTGCATCGCTTTTTCCACGTTATCACGCGTCGGGTCGGCAGTAACCAAAAAAACCGGTATATTATCAACGCCTTTCTCCTTCATAAAGCGCAGCACGTCGAAACCGTCAATATGTGGCATGGAGATATCCAACAATATACCGTCCAGCTGGTTATGCCGTTGCATGATATACTGAAAAGCCGCGTTACCGCTGTCGGCCTCGTCAATTTCAAACTCAGTTGCCAGAATACTTTTTAAAATAATACGATCAATTTCCGTATCGTCAACAACCAACAAACGTTTTTTGTCCTGGGCCATGTTTAACTTCCTCTCAATTTACTTATGGCTGACAATGCAATCGACAATCTGCTCCTGCACCGGCAGCAGCTTGACCATCAGGGCCTTAGCCGGCGCCGGGTTGCCGTCGCGCAGCATACCCAAAATTTGATTATACATTTCAAAAAGCGGGGTTATGGAAAGATTGCCGGTGGTGCCTTTCAGCGTATGCACTTGTTTAGTAAGCTCATCATAGTCAGCGGCGTCAAAAGCCGAAAGTTCAATCGGCTTGCTTTTCACAGCGTCCACAAACATATCCAGCATCATAACATACAAATCCTTATCACCAATAACGCGGTCCAATCCCTCCTGAACGTTAACCCCCATGGTTTCCAGTTGTTCTAACAATTCCATAATGTAAGCATCCTTTCAAGTCAAAGTTTTTCCTCAATGCCGGCTTATAATACCCAACATTTTATTTATTTATCTGGATTATCCCTCTTTTTTTTATAATGCAGCACATCGCGCAAAGTGTTCTCCAGGTTCTCTAAAATAATCGGTTTGGCCACATGCGCGTCCATTCCCGAATCCAAAGCCGCGCGCACATCATCAGCAAAAGCATTGGCGGTCATAGCCACAATCGGCACATCTTTAGCATCCGCATGGCTGCTGGCGCGGATCGCCTTAGTTGCCTCATAACCATTCATAATCGGCATCTGTACGTCCATCAAAATTATATCAAAGGTTCCCGGCTTTGAGCGAGTGAAAATTTCCACCGCCTCCTGGCCGTTAACGGCAATATCACAGGTAGCGCCGCGGCTGGTCATAATCTTAACCAGAATCATCCGGTTAACCTCAATATCCTCAACAATCAAAATATGCCGGCCCTTAATAACATCAAGGGTTTTACTGTCCTTTTTAGACTTGCCGCCGCCCATAATCCGACTAACGGCTTCTTTAAAGTTAGATACAAAGAACGGCTTTTGCAGGAAATGGTCAATGCCAATATCCATAGCCTGGGGGCCGATTTCCTCCCAATCATAGGCGGTAAGCATCACAATCGGAATTTCATGCTTTTTATCCTGGCGGATTTTACGGGCAGTTTCCAAACCGTCCATCTCCGGCATATACCAATCAAGCAAAATCAGATCATAAGGTTTTTCGTTAGCCGGCACACTATTAATCCGCTGCAAAGCAGCCGCGCCGGAAGTAACATATTCCACATTAACGCCAGTGCCGCCCATCGCTTTAACCACGTTTTTACAAATATCCTGATCATCGTCAACCACCAGCATCCGGCCCAGCCCGTTGTCATACCAGAATTTAGTATCCTCTTTTTGCTGCTGCTCCTGGATTCGCAGTTCCAGCTCCACCGTAAACTTGGTGCCCTTGCCCAGTTCGCTTTCCACCTTAATAGAACCGCCCATCAAATCCACCAAGCTTTTGGTGATAGCCATACCCAGGCCGGTGCCCTGAATCTTATTGGTGGTGGTGTTTTGCTCACGCGTAAAGGGCTCAAACATAATTTCCTGATATTCCCTGGACATCCCCTGTCCGTCATCCTGAACGTCAATCTGAATCCGGGTATAGTTCTGTAAAATTTGCGGCAACTCCTGAATACTCATCACAATATTGCCGCCCTCCGGCGTGTATTTAACAGAGTTAGAAAGAATATTAATTAAAACCTGGTTTATGCGCATCTTATCACCCAGCAGATGCTCATAAGTAAACGACGAGGCAAAAATTTGAAATTTTTGATTTTTAGCCTTAGCCTGCGGCCTGATAATTGTGTTCAGCTCATCAATAATATCAGCCAAATTCAAATCGGAAATATTCAGCGCCGTTGTGCCGCTTTCTATCTTATTCATATCCAGCACATCGTTAATCAATCCCAACAAATGCCGACTGGCCGAATCGATGCGCGAGGTATATTCCAAAACCCGATCACGGTCATTGGCCTCGTCGCGCAGCAGGGCCACCAAACCAACAATAGCGTTCATAGGGGTGCGAATATCATGGCTGACGCTGCTTAAGAAAGAACTCTTGGCCTTGCTGGCCAGGCGCGCCGCGTCCAAAGCTGTACGCAGCGTGTTCTGAACCTCGCGCTCCCGGGTACGGTCGGCGATATAAACCATAATCTTCTTTTCGCCCAACACTTCGATACAGGAAACCAGCTCGCGGAAAAACCTGCTCTCGCCCAACTGGTTATTAAATCGTTGAGTTTCCAAAACATTAATTGTTTCGCCAGCCGCCAGATTATGTAAATCTTCATATTCAATGGTGCGGCCGTCCTGATATTCAGCCCGTCCCAAAACTGTCAGATCTTTCAGCACAGCATCTACCGAATAGCCCAAAATTCGTTCCACATTTGGGCTGACATACTCAGCGACAAATTTATTGTCCTGCAAATTCAAAATCAAATAAACATCATCCGTATTATTAGATAAATAGACGAAAAAGCTGTTAAATAACTGCTCCTGATATTCAATTTCCTTGTTTTTCAGTTTAATGTTCCGCTGTACTCTGCTGGCCAGCCAGACAAAGGTTAAAATAACCGCCATAACCGCCAACAGCACAATAAACATAACATGCGAATTATATATAACCTTATCGGCCTCTGTCATAATAGCCGACATTGGCACAATCGAGATCAAATACCAATCGTCAACTCTTTCCAACGGCACATAGGTATAAACAAAGGTATCGTATTCGCCTTCAAACTGGAACATACCGGTTTCAGAGTTGGCCAGCGCCCTCTTAAAATCGTTAATATGTTGCTCGCTGTCATGCGACAAATCCACAATATCAAAAATATTAGTAAAGGAACTGCCCAAAGACTGATGCGAACTGTTACCCTCGTTCTGCGAGCGCAGCAAAATCTCACCCTGATCGGTTACCACATAAGAAAATCCCTGGTCATCATAAAAGGAAAGTGAAAACTCATCGCAAACCTGAGTATTATCATAACCTTTCTGGAAAAGCCCCCTGGCGCCGTCGGCAAAAGTAAAGCGCTCATAGTAGCCAAACATATTTTTGCCATTATAAAGTCCCATGTAGGAATTGCGCACGCCCTGATCGCCCAGTCGCTGATAATCCCACAGCTGGCCGACCGTCATCTTAAAGGTCTGTCTGGTTTTGTTGTTATAAAAGGCTCCAGTATCCAAATTGACAACGGAATAAACAGCCTCAACATCGTCAAAGGCTGTCAGTTTATCCTGAATCTCCGCCACGTCATTGGAATTGGTTTGTGAAAAATACAGTGCAAAACTATGTATTCTGTCCATATCCCTGGTCAGGAAATTATCAAAAGCCTGCTCCTGCTGTTGTGTAACCGTCAAAACATTCCCTATTGCCTGATCTACCAAACTCTTCTGAATAGAAGTAAGATAAAAATGGCATCCCCAAAGTACAAAAAGCACACAACATACAATCAGAATCAAGGATAATAGTTTTTGCGTCCTTGTTTCATTTTCTCTCAAAACCGATCGCCCTCATTTTTCAAATTTGCGGTTATTTTCAGCGTCCCGCATTGCCGCCTGCTATGCCGCCCGCCAAAATATTATATAAAAAAAGCGAGTATACGGCCAGCTTAAGGTCCAATATCCGCCTGCTGTCAGAGGAAAGGAGAGCAATGGGGAAAAACCTTCTCTCCCTATATATATTATATGCCCAATCACGTCTAAATGCAACTCTTTTTTGGAATTTTTTAGCGAAATTTTACACCCACATACCGAAAAAAATAATTATATTGTTTCTCCCACCTCTAACTGCAAGAACAATCGTCAGGTTTTTGTTCAGAATCAGCATTCCGCCAAATCCGGAGGAACATAAATCACCTTTTTAGCCTCTCGCCGGGTTTCCATACCAATCTCCCGCTGCCGTCTTAGTTCATCAAGATAAATTTGCCGGTGCCAGCGCTTGGGCGGGTTGGCCGGGGCCTGCGGCAGACCGGCCAAAGCCAGCGCCTGCCCCCAGCCGCCAAAACGCTCTTTAATATACTCCCCGCCAATCACCTCACAAATAGTAGGCGAGCGTTTAATCCTTTTAGCACAATCCTGCAAATAAGCCAAAAGCTCCTCATCGCTGTCTTCAAAATGCAGGCTGGCAAAATCTTTTTCCTGCTCAGCCAACCAAACCACCGTCTGTTGATGATAATAAAGCTGGCGTTGTACCTCACGCTCAAAAGCCGCCGGCACATTGGCACGCTCTTGCTCTGTGCAGGGCGAAAGCCCCGCCTGCGCCAGAATTGTGTTCCAATCCCCCAGGCGTTTTTTTAAAAAATTTACACAAACCACATCACAGACGTCCGGCGTAAAGCCAAGTTCTCTGGCCAGCTGGCGCAGATAAGCCAAAAGCGCGTCGTTAGTCGCCTGGCCATATTTCCGCATAAAACGGCGCTCTCGCCTGGCCATAGCCTCGGTTGCCAGTTTTCTTGCCTGCCGCAAATCATCCTGCGTAACCGACATCGAACCCATCCTCCAAATCAAAGAAATATTGCTTATATTATACTATATTCCGCAAAAAAAGTCAATTTCCTGCCAAAAAGCCCATTAAGGCAATAAAAAACAAGTTCCTTAACAGCCAAAATCAGCTGTCGGAACTTGTCTTTTTGTTTGGCAGGGGCACTAGGACTCGAACCCAGAACCAATGGTTTTGGAGACCACTACTCTACCAATTGAGCTATACCCCTTTATAACGCTATTATTATACCCAATTTTTTTACATAAGTCAATAGTAAAAATCATTTTTTTCTTACAAGTTGATTGAATTTTGCATTTTTATGAGTTATACTATACAAGTGTAATAATAAAACACCGTTGAAACAATAAAAGAGCAAAACAGATTGACAGGGATTTTAATATGACAATTTTGGTATTAGGCGGAGCCGGTTATATTGGCTCGCATACAATTTACGAATTAATAGCCGAGGGCTACGACGTGGCGGCGGCAGACAACCTAAGCACCGGTTTTAAGCAGGCCCTACACCCCCAAGCGCGCTTTTATCAGCTGGACATCCGGGATCAGGCCGCGCTTAACGCCCTTTTTGCCCAGGAAAAAATTGCAGGGGTTATTCATTTCGCCGCCTTTTCTCAGGTTGGCGAATCTATGACCGACCCGCTGAAATATTATGACAATAATCTGGCCGGCACGATTTCGCTGTTAAAAGCCATGCGGCAAAACAATGTCAACAACATTGTCTTTTCCTCAAGTGCGGCGGTTTATGGCGAGCCGCAAACCGTACCAATTTTGGAGGGCGACCCAACCCAACCCACCAACTGCTACGGCGAAACAAAACTGGCCATGGAAAAACTGATGTATTGGGCCAGCCAGGCCAGCGGCCTGCGCTATGTGGCCCTGCGCTACTTCAACGCCTGCGGCGCGCACCCCAGCGGCCAAATTGGCGAGGCGCACAACCCGGAAACACATTTGATTCCCCTAGTTTTGCAGGCGGCCAGCGGTCAGCGCCAGAAAATTGCCATTTTTGGCAACGATTACCCCACCCCAGACGGTACCTGTATCCGCGATTATATTCACGTCTGCGATCTGGCGCAGGCGCACATTTTAGCGTTGCAATATTTAATGGCGGGCGGCGCCAACAATGTGTTTAATCTAGGCAGCGATGTTGGCTTTAGCGTCCGGCAGGTTATTGCAGCCGCCAGACAAATAACCGGCCAACCCATACTTGCCGAAGTTGTCGCTAAACGCCCAGGTGATCCTGCGCGGCTGGTGGCATCGTCCGCCAAGGCCAAACAGATTTTAAACTGGCAACCGCAGCACAGCAGTCTTGACGAAATTATCGCTTCTGCCTGGAAATGGCATAGCAGCCACCCAACAGGCTATGTAGATTAAGGAGCAAAAAAATGTTTATGGAAAAAATTAAAATAAATAATATACCGGCAATTTTATGGAACAAACCCAGTAATAAATTAATTATTGCAGTACATGGCAGTCATTCATCCAAAATCGACGATTGTATTTGGATTTTGGCCGAAGAAGCCGCAAAGCATACTTATCAGGTATTAAGCTTTGACCTGCCCTGCCATGGAGAAAGGGTTTACGAACCGGAACCGGGAAAATTACAGCCTTATTTGAAAGACTTAAATCAAATTATGAATTTTGCCAAACAAAGTTATCAAAATATCTCGCTTTTTGCTTGCAGTATGGGAGCATATTTCAGTTTATTAGCCTACAAGGACGAAAAACTAGCTAATTGCTGGTTTTTATCACCGGTTCTGAATATGCGGCAGGTAATTGAATATATTATGCAACAGATCAACGTAACGCATGAACAATTAAAGGAGCAAAAAGTTATTTCCAATCCCTATGAAACTCTTTATTGGGACTACTATTGTAGCGTTTTAGCCAACCCCATCGACAAATGGCCTTTTCCAACGGCCATTTTGCGCGGCGAACATGACGTTTTGTGTAGCGCCGCCAGTACAATGGATTTTGCGACGCGTTTTCATTGCCGCTTGCAGGAACAACCCGGCGGCGAACATTGGTTTCACACCCCGGAACAACTGGAATATTACTGGCAATGGCTACGCCACGAACTAGCTAACTCCACAATAGAGTACCGCCGTTGACCTTTAAGAACGGCGGTACTCTATTTTAAGCATTATTATCATTTTCTTCAATAATTTGCATATTACAGCAGCCCTTTTTAGCCAACTTCTTTTTGCGGACATTTTTTCTCGGAACAGTTTCCCTTGAAGTTTCCTCCTCAGTGATATTAATACCACAACCGCAACCACAGCCACCGCCAAATAATGTAGCTAAAAAATTTTTCTTCTCTTTCATGATAACAACCTCCTTCAAATCTTAAATTTTTAAACAAAATTAAACACATACCCTGTAATTGTAGCAACAGCAAAAATACAAAGCACAAATGTAAAGATCATCTTTTTCTTGAAAATTGAACTAAGCAGAGACACTTCCGGGATACTCGCACCAGCTCCGCCCAAAATCAAGGCCATCATAACGCCTGGGGCAACGCCTTTGGCAATCAAAACGCTGGCTATCGGTATCATAGTTTCGGTGCGAATATACATTGGAATACCAATCACCGCCGCCAAAGGAACAGCCCAGAAATTACTTGCTCCAGCCAAGTCGCTCAAAAGTTCAGTTGGTACAAAACCATGTATAAAAGCCCCAATGCCAGCTCCTAAAAGTAAAAAAACAAACACATTTTTAAATAAGGCAAACGAACCCTTAAAAGCAATTTGGAAAGCCGCCGCCTGTTTCTGCCAGAACGTTCCGGTTAGATTTTCCCAGCTTATATTATCCTGCTGGCCGCCAGTTATGGACACATTTTTCACTTCTTTCTCAAATCCGGCTGCGTCTAACACCAACCCCATAATCACAGCAAAGCTAAAAGTAAAAAGCGCATAAATAATAGTTGATTTTAGGC
>CAQWMM010000038.1 GCA_948907985.1 uncultured Bacillota bacterium | reverse complement strand
ACGGCATAAAGAATTAAATTTTCGGTGATGGTTATTGTCTGCCCTGGCTGACAATCCGCATTTTCAGCGTCTGGAAACTGGCTCCAGCCCAGAAATTCATAATCGGGCCGCAGGGGAATCTGTTCAGAAATTTGAAATGTGTAATAGCTCAAGTTAGTTTGTTCCGTTTGCGTTTCCGGCGCTGCCGTGCCGCCGTTAGCATTATAAACCAGTGTATAAATATGCGGCTGGGGTTGCCAAAGCGCATAGAGATTAGTTGTGCGAACGCTGGTATAAAGTTCTTCGCCCGGCTGATATTCCGGGTGGTTTGCCTGTGGGTTTGTTGCCCAGCCTAAGAAAATATAACCCTCACGTTCGGGTTGTTGATTGCTGATTAAGAATAGGCAGCCGCTGGCTGGCGCTTTCTGGTTTTGGTTATCTGGCTGGCTGTCGCCGCCGTTGGCATGATAAATCAAATGAAAAGTAATTGGCGGTTTAGCTTGCCAGACTGCATATAAAATTGTTTGCCGGCTGGCGGTTCGCAATTCGTTGCCGCCGGTGTATTCGCTGGCCTGCGCATCAGGATCAAGGCTCCAGCCCAGAAAATTATAGCCAAGCCGCTGGGGTTTTTGTCTGGATATTTTAAATTTGCAGGAAGATGTTGGGCTGAATACTGTTTCGTCAGGCGGTGCGTTTTCACCGCCGTTAGCATTATAAACTAACGTATAAGCGTTGGACTGTGGCAGCCAAACCGCATAGAAAGTTATCAATTCAGCATCAGAACGAAAGTATTGATTGGGCTGATATTCCGCCAGCGCGGCCTCCGGCTGGGTGGCCCAACCCAGAAAGGTATATCCGCTGCGCTCCGGGATCTCCGCTGGGATAATAATTTCGTTCATATTAGTTGAATATTGGGTAAATATAGCGTTTGTATCGTTATTATAATAAAAAATAAACTGCTGCATGGGATTTGCTGGTGTTTCAGCGGCAAAAAGGGCTTGCGAAAAAGAAAAAATGTGCGCGCATAATAAACAGATAAATAAAAAAATTTTATAATTTCTCATAATTTTTTATTCCTAATAGTTTTTGTGTTATATTTAAAAAAAATAGGATTTTTTGGAATAATTTGTCTTTTATTTATGAATATTATAGTGTAACTATGATATTTATTCAAGAGTTTTTGCCATTTTAACTTGTATTGAAATTTTTAATAGTAAAAATAAGCGCCCCAGCCGTTATAATAAACAAACGGCTGGGGCGCCCGGTTATGAATAAGAATGTAAATTCTATTGTTCGGCCAAATTGCGGTAAAGGAAAGTAACAATATCGCTGCGTGTGCAGGTTTGCTGCGGTTCAAAGGTGGTTGGGGTGGCGCCGTTGGTGATGTTTTGCTCCACCGCCCAGGCAACCGCCAGATTGTATGGCGTGTTGGCGGGAACGTCTGCGAACTGTGCGGTTAGGGCAGGGTTGGGACTGCCGGCCGCCAGCCAAAGGTAATTTACAGTCATGGCGCGGGTGCAGGGAGTTTCACCGTTAAAGCGATTGCCGGCTAAAATGCCGTTTTCTGCCGCCCAGAGGGTGGCGTCATAGTAATAATCACTTTTCTGTACATCCCGGAAAGGATTGGGAATAGCGGACTGCGGGCTGCCATAAGCGCGCCAAAGCAATGTAATGATCTGGGCTTTGGTGCAGGTGGCGTTTGGTTCAAACGAGTCTTCCGAGGCTCCCTTGGTTATACCTTTTTCCACTGCCCAAACTACCGGCCTGGCGAAATAATCGCTGCTTTGTACATCCTTAAACGGGCTGTTAATGGCAGCCGGTTCGTTTTCAGTTGGCAGTTCAGCCGGTTTGTCATTGGGTTTGTCCAGTGTATCATTGGCTCCGGGTGTAAAAAACTCCACACTATAAGCGATAGTTACCGGGCGGCCGTCGAGATAATGCAGGCCGCTGATTTGCACATTATAACTGCCCTGATATTCGGGAATGTCATAGCTGCCCTGATATTTGATGATGTTGTCCGGGCGGAAAATAATACAATTATTAAGATTGTCCTGCGCGGTTTCCAATATATCTACATTGTAATATTTGCCGGAATCAGCCGCTTTGTAGTTATCGCCGTTTACGCCGCCAAAGTGCCATTTAGTGTTGTCCATGGGGCGGGTTATGTTGACGTGAACTTCATAAATATTGGGGGTTTGGAATTTATCAGGATTAAGGCTGATGCTCCAGGGCGTATCCGCAGTAAAAATATTATTAGGAAAATTGCCGGAAGCCGGCCAGGCGATATAATCATAATCGTAAACGTTGCCTGTGGGTTCGTCCTGTCCGAGAGCCGGGTTTAACAGCCAGCGGCGGTGCATTACCGAAGATATAGCGCCAGCCGTGGATTCGGCTAGCATAGCGTCGGGGCCGGTTTCAAATTGAGCGGCATAACTGTCATCAAGATGAACTTCCGGCAGACTGGCTATTCGGCGCAAAGCGTTCAGACGCGTTAGAACAGCCTGCCAGGCGGTTTTTTTAGTGCCGATTTCGTCCGGGGTGAAGTCATAGTTTGGCGCTGCCGTTAACAGCTGATTAATCTGCCCGGGGCTAAGTTTATTGATTGCCTGGCAGCCGCTACCGTTATGCAGCAGTTCGGCTTTGGGCTCCACTGCTGCTGTCTGCTCCGTTTGCTCCGGTTTATCGATGGGGCTTACTTCATCAGCGCTAAGCGCCTGGGGATTAGAACGCCGCCAGGCCGCTATTTGATATTCGGAAACAGCCGGCTGCATACGCAGCTTGATTATTTTACCGCAGCCTTTACAGGCGTAGGTGTATTCACCCTCGGCGGTCAGGCTGGGAATAATCGTTATTTTGCCGTCCCAATAATGCCGGCCATCCGGCAGGGAGGGGCAGTCATTCGGTCCTAGATCCTGAACAAAAATTTCATCAATGCCATAGGCCCGGCTATTAGCCGGTTCGTCAGCCGCCCAGGCCAGAGTGGCCCAAAGGCAAAAAGTACAGCATAGGGCTATTACAATAGAAAATAATCTGCGTTTCATGATTAAACTCCTTAACTTAAATTTTAGAAGAAAACACAACTATAAACATAGGTTAACACGAAAAAAGACGGATGTCAACAGTTTTTTACAGTTGGTAAAATTTTAATTAATTGGTTGGCGTTTGGCGGTTTTTTACATAGAAAAAGGACTGCCTGTTTCAGCAGCCCTTTGTATGGAGCGAGTGAAGGGAATCGAACCCTCGCTAAAAGCTTGGGAAGCTCTTGTTCTGCCATTAAACTACACTCGCGTTTGCCTATATACTATACCACTTTTTGGTCGGTTTGTAAAGCCCTTTGGCAAATTTTTTTATGAAAACAAGGGCGCAATCTGCCGAAAACGCCCTTGTCTAATCACCAACTGTTTAATTTATAATATTTAGCAGACGCCCTGTGCCAACATGGCGCTGGCGATTTTCTCAAAGCCGGCAATGTTAGCGCCCAGCACAAAATTGTTGGGCTGGCCGTAGCGAGCGGCAGCGTCGGCAGTTTTGCGGTAAATATCAATCATAATATTTTGCAGACGTTTGTCAA
Organism: uncultured Bacillota bacterium; assembly: GCA_948907985.1. GTDB lineage: Bacteria > Bacillota > Dehalobacteriia > UBA4068 > UBA4997 > Avidehalobacter. The sequence continues at coordinate 13,970 of CAQWMM010000038.1, read as the reverse complement.
CCTCTTCAAATGTCCAGCTCAAGCGCATACTGTTTTGGGCCATTTCCAGGGCGGAGGTGGCCACGCCGCCGGCGTTGGCTGCTTTTCCAGGCATAAACATAATGCCGTTGCTGATAGCATAGTCGGTGGCCTCGCGGGTGGTGGGCATATTAGCGCCCTCGGCGATTACGCGGCAGCCGTTGGCTTGCAGCGCCTTAACATCTTCCAATCCCAATTCGTTTTGGGTAGCGCAAGGCAGGGCAATTTCACAGGGGATCGTCCAAATTCCCTTGCCCTCGGTGTAAGTGGCGGAATCAACACGCTCGGCGTATTCGCGGATGCGCCCGCGGCGCACCTCTTTAATATCTTTGACAACGTCCAGCTGGATGCCCTTGGGATCATGGATGTAGCCGTTAGAATCGCTCATGGCGATAACTTTCATGCCCTTGGCCTGGGCTTTTTCCACAGCATAAATAGCCACGTTGCCGGAGCCGGAAACCAGGGCGGTTTTGCCCGCCAGTTTATCGCCGGCATGGCTGAGCATTTCCTCCAGCATATAGATCAGGCCGTAGCCGGTGGCCTCGGTGCGCGCTAAAGAGCCGCCGTAAGCAATACCTTTGCCGGTCAGTACGCCCTCGTAAAGTCCGGTCAATCTTTTATATTGGCCGTAAAGATAGCCGACTTCGCGGCTGCCTACGCCAATATCACCGGCGGGAACATCGCAGTCCGCGCCGATATATTTGAAAAGTTCGGTCATAAAACTCTGGCAGAACAGCATAACCTCGCGGTTGGATTTGCCTTTGGGATCAAAATCAGAACCGCCCTTAGCACCGCCGATAGGCAGACCGGTCAGCGAGTTTTTGAAAATCTGTTCAAAGCCCAAAAACTTCAAAATGCTCTGGTTAACAGATGGATGAAAACGCAGACCGCCCTTGTAAGGCCCAATGGCGCTGCTGAACTGAATACGGTAACCCCGGTTAACGTGCACCACATTTTGATCATCATACCAAGGCACGCGGAAAGATACGGCGCGTTCCGGTTCCACCAGCCTTTCCAGCAGGGAGCCACGGCGGTATTCATCTTCATTGGCGCTGACGGCCAGTTCGATGGAGTCCAAAACCTCTTTAACAGCCTGACAAAATTCTGGTTCATGTGGGTTCTTTTCCACAACTTTTTCATAAATTTCTTGCGTATAAGACAATAAATACACCTCTTTCAGTCTAAAATTCTCTTGGTTCATTCTCTAACGCTACCAACGATGTTGTTTTATAATTATACACTATTTTGCGGCTTTAGTAAATATTGATTTGGCAGAAATTATTAAATATTCTGTATTCATTTTGCTTGTGGTAACCGGGAAGTCAAGAATATTTAATCCAGGCCAAAAAACGAACAAAACATTGCCAAATAAACAGCTCAACCCAGACGACCACCAGATTTTGCCACGAGCTTAGCATATAGAAAAACCATTCCCAATGCTCTAAAATCCTGTCAAATATGCAGCTTAGCGCAATAGAAATTGCCAGATTAAAAAAATTATAGCGAAAAAATATTTTACTGGGCGTTTGCGGATAGGCTTGGAATGTAATTATGCCGTATAATATACCAAAAATTGCCATATAGGTAAAAGACATATAATTTAATATGTGAAAGCTGATGCCTTTGCTAAAATATTGCCCAAATATAAAAATCGGAATTGTGTAGATGAGATTGGCCGGCAATAATAAATACCAGCTTTTGATTGTGATCATTTTCAGCCACTCCTGCCGGCGTTGGTAGCGCTAACGAATAGATTTAATAGAAATTCTATTTTATTTCAGATTTTACCTTTAATTTTGGATAATTTTTTTGCCTGCTTGTTCGATTTGCTCAATAGAGAAAAGGCAGCCAACCGACTGCCTTTTCTGCACTGAAAAATTAAAAAAGAGAATGAACTCGATAGATTCTATTTATCAATTTCCGGGTATTGCAGGGCAGCGTAGCCCTCTTTGCCGGTGCGTACCTGAATAACGTTCTTAACATCATAAACAAAAATCTTGCCGTCGCCATATTTGCCGGAATACAAAACTTCCTTGGCGGCCAGTATAATTGTTTCCACCGGCACCTTGGCGACGATGACCTCCACCTTAACCTTGGGGACCAGCTTGGTTTCCATGGCAACGCCGCGGTAAAACTCGGTTGCGCCTTTTTGCAGGCCGCAGCCCATAACTTCTGTTACGGTCATACCGGTAACGCCGATAGCGGACAGGGCGTTTTTCAGGGCCTCAAAGCGGGTGCGTCTGGTGATGATGACGACTTTGCTAATGCCGTTATCGTTGTTGGCCGGTGTGCCGGCAGCGCTGATTGTTGGCGGATTTGCGGCGGGAACCGTTGCGGCCGGTTCTTCCTCGTCTTCATAAATATTGTGCGCAACCGACATGAAATCCGCATAAGAGCTTACCAGACCGTGCTCGGTAATATCCAGGCCGGCAATTTCTTCAGCCGGGGCGACGCGCAGACCAATGGTTTTTTTCAGGATTGTGAAAATTACCAGCATTGTAATGGCCACCCAGGCAATCACGCTGATCACGCCTAAAACCTGTACGCCCAGAAAATGCACGCCATGGCCGTAGAACAAGCCCTCTTCCAGAGAGAACAGACCAAGCAGAATGGTGCCGGTGGCTCCGCAGACGCCATGCACGGCGATTGCGCCGACCGGATCGTCGACCTTTAAGACTTTGTCAATAAATTCAACAGCAAATACTACTAATACGCCGCAGATAGCGCCAATAATCGCTGCGCCTAAAGGCGAAACTGCGTCGCAGCCGGCGGTGATACCTACCAGGCCGGCTAAGGAGCCATTTAAGGTCATCGAAACGTCCGGTTTGCCATAGCGTACCCAGGTTACAAGCATGGTTACCAAAGTGGCCATGGCGGCGGAAAGGTTGGTGGTTACAAAGATTGAGGCAGCCGAACCGGCGCTTGCCGCTGACGAAATGGAAACGGTTGAGCAGCCGTTAAAGCCGAACCAGGCAAACCAGAGAATGAATACACCCAACGCGCCCAGGGTAAGGCTATGGCCGGGAATGGCATGGCTTTTGCCATTGCTGTCGTATTTGCCGATACGCGGGCCGATCATGGCTGCGCCTATCAGAGCGGCCACGCCGCCGACCATATGTACGGCAGTGGAACCGGCAAAATCATGAAAGCCCAGCTGGCTCAACCAGCCGCCGCCCCAAATCCAGTGTCCGGATACGGGATAAATGCAGGCGCTGATTAACAGCGAATACAGGCAGTAAGTGGCAAATTTGGTACGTTCGGCCATCGCGCCGGATACAATAGTGGCGGCGGTGGCGCAAAAAACAGTCTGAAAAATGATAAAAGCAAAAGATGTGTAACTGCCCTCAGCGCCATAATCGCCGCGGATCAAAAAGTCCGGCGTACCGATTATGCCCATAATATCTGTGCCGAACATCAGGCCAAAGCCCAGCAGCCAGAAAATAATACTGCCAATCGCAAAATCCATAAAATTCTTCATAATGATGTTGCCGGCGTTTTTGGCGCGGGTAAAACCGGTTTCCACCATAGCAAAGCCCGGCTGCATAAAAAACACCAGCGCGGCGCCTAAAAGCACCCATAGGGTATCAAGGCCGATAATTAATTCTTCCATAACGTATCACTCCAATTTTTTGATATTATAAATTAAAATTTTGATCTGTATAAATAAAAAAGACGTGTATTATCCGGATTAAGTCCGGAGGCAATACACGTCTTTGTGTTTGTTTAACAAAAATGTAAAAGGTTTAATAGAACAATAACTGACTATATGTCGGGAATGGCCAATATTTGGCGGCGCACAGCGTTTCCAGATGGTCGGCGGTGGCGCGCAGCTCGTTCATTTTGGGTAAAACCTCGTTGCGGTAATAGAGCGATTTGGCCTCTGCCGTATCGTGGTCGTCCTTGTTTAGCAAGGCCTGTAATTCGGCAATGTGCTGTGTCAGCTGGTCGTTATTAGCCGAAAGCTCCTTAAGCAGCTTTTCTTCAGCCGCAAAGCTGATACCGTCAATCTGCTTTTTCGCCAGCAGCGTATCGGCCACTTCCCTGGAGTAGGTCAGGACAGCCGGCAAAATTTCTGTTTGCGCCATATCCAGCATTGTCAAAGCCTCAATATGCAAAACTTTGTGATACTCTTCAATAATGCTTTCCATGCGGGCCTGCATTTCAGTACGGCTGTAAATACCCTGGCGGGCAAACATGGCGACGTTTTTCTCATCCATGTAGTGGGGCAGGGCCTCCGGTGTGGATTTCAGGTTCAGCAAACCGCGGCTTTCCGCCTCGTCAACCCATTCCGGAGCATAATTATTGCCGTTGAAGATAATCCGTTTGTGTGCTTTCAGCTGCTCTTTCAGCAGTTTATTTAAGGCTTTGTCAAAATCCTCCGGCGCAACTTTTTCTAATTCATCGGCAAACTGGGCTAGAGAATCCGCCACAATAGCATTCAAAATAATGTTGGGGCAGGCCAGAGAAAAGCCAGAGCCCAGCATACGGAACTCAAATTTGTTGCCGGTGAAAGCGAAAGGAGAGGTTCGGTTGCGGTCGGTGGTATCGCGGGGCAGCTTGGGCAAGGAACTAACGCCGGAATCTAAATAGTCGCTGCCGGTTTTTTCGTAAGTCTTATTGTTAGCCAGCGAATCAATAACCGCCTCCAGCTCGTCGCCGACAAAAACAGATACGATAGCCGGCGGCGCTTCGTTAGCGCCCAGACGGTGGTCGTTGCCGGCGCTGGCTACGGAAATGCGCATCAAATCCTGATATTCGTCCACAGCTTTAACAACGGCGGTCAGGAAAGTAATGAACTGCATATTCTCACGCGGGGTTTTGCCTGGTTCCAGAAGATTTTCGCCCAAATCGGTGGCCATCGACCAGTTGTTGTGTTTGCCGGAGCCGTTTACGCCGGCAAAGGGCTTTTCATGGAGCAGACAGGTTAAGCCATGGCGAGAGGCCACTTTTTTCATCATTTCCATAACCAGCTGATTGTTGTCAGTGGCGTTGTTGGTGGTGGAATAAATGGTGGCCAACTCATGTTGGGCCGGGGCTACCTCGTTATGCCTGGTTTTAGCCAAAATGCCCAGTTTCCACAATTCTTCGTCCAAATCCTGCATAAAACTCATAACCCGGGGCCGGATTGCGCCGAAGTAATGATCCTCCATTTCCTGGCCTTTCGGCGGCATTGCGCCAAACAAGGTACGGCCGGTAAAGCGCAGATCCTTGCGCTGTTTGAACATCTCGGCGTCCACCAGAAAATATTCCTGTTCCGGGCCAACCGTAGTTGTAACATGGGTGGCCTCGGTGTTGCCAAAAAGTTTGAGAATCCGCAGCGCCTGTTTGTTAATGGCTTCCATAGAGCGGAGCAGAGGAATCTTTTTGTCCAGAACTTCGCCGCCATAAGAACAGAAAGCCGTGGGGATACATAATGTGTTATCCTTGATAAACGCGTAGGATGTGGGATCCCAGGCAGTGTAGCCGCGCGCCTCAAAGGTGGAACGCAGACCGCCGGAGGGGAAAGAGGAGGCGTCCGGTTCGCCCTGAATCAGATTGCGGCCGGAAAATTCCATAATAACATTGCCGCCCTCTGTGGGTTCGATAAAGCTATCGTGTTTTTCCGCAGTAACGCCGGTTAAAGGCTGGAACCAGTGGGTATAGTGGGTTACGCCTTTTTGAATCGCCCAGTCCTTCATTGCTACGGCCACAGATTCGGCCAAGGAAGGGTCCAGACCATTGCCGGATTGAATTGTTTTTTTCAAAGCCTTATAAACAGCTTTGGGCAGACGTTCTTTCATAACGTTTTCATTAAAGACATTACTGCCAAACAACTCAGGAACATTTGACATAAAATACACCTCCAAATTTTTTGTGCAGTGCTTTAATCGCAAGCCTGCATTTAAATTAAGTTTTGCTTTTTAGGTTTTACTTTTTTAATCAAAAAGGGCGCTACAGGTCATCATCCTGCAGCGCCTTTGCTGAATACTTTAATATTATACGCCCTGCGATCGGATTTGTCAATAGATAAATAAAAAATTTGTCTATTTTTTTTAAGTTTTTTAGTTGTTCATAAATCGGCTTAAAAATTCTCTGGTGCGCGGGTTTTGCGGGTTAGTAAAAATCTGTTGCGGCGGCCCGGCCTCGGCGATTATACCCTCGTTCATAAAAATGGTGTGGGTGCTGACATCGCGGGCAAAGGCCATCTCATGAGTTACGATAATCATTGTCATTCCGTCGTCGGCCAGGCTGCGGATAACATCCAAAACTTCGCCGACCATCTCCGGGTCCAAAGCGGAAGTTGGTTCGTCAAAAAGCAACACCTCCGGCTGCATGGAAAGGGCGCGGGCAATGGCCACGCGCTGCTTTTGCCCGCCGGAAAGCTGCTTGGGCTTGGCCTTGATATAGGGGGCCATGCCCACCTTGGTTAAGTATTTCAAAGCTGTTTCCCGGGCCTGATCTTTATTTTGCTTTAACACCTGGGTTATGCCAATCGTGCAGTTATCAAGCACCGTCATATTATTAAAAAGATTAAAGCTTTGGAACACCATACCAACTTTGGCGCGGTATTTGGTGATGTTGTTTTTCTTATCCAAAATGTTAACGCCGTTATGCAGGATTTCGCCGCCGGTGGGGGTTTCCAGCACGTTGATACAGCGCAGCAAAGTGCTTTTGCCGGAGCCGGAAGCGCCAATGATACTGGTAACGTCGCCGGGATAAATGGTGAAGTCAATATCTTTAAGCACCTGGTGGCTGCCAAATGATTTTTGCAGGTGTTTAACCTCCAAAATCGGCTGTCTGTTTGTTGTGTTTTCTATCATTATACTATCTCCTTATAGGTGCTTTTTGGGCATGGTCGTCATGCCGCTGGTGTGGGCTAATGTATCAGTGGTGGATAAATCATAATTATCCGCGCCGTCAATACGTTTTTCCAGCAGGCGCAGCAAGCGCGAGGAGATGACCGTCATCGTTAAATAAACCGCGCAGGCAATTACCATAGACTGGAAGTAGGTGTAATAAGTGCCGGCCACCGAGCGCGCTGTAAACATCAATTCTACGGTGGAGATAACGGAGAGCACGGAACTGTCCTTGATATTAATAATAAAGTTGTTGCCAATTTGCGGCATAATATTGCGAATGGCCTGGGGCAGAATCACGAAAAACATCGTTTGAAAGTGGTTCATGCCGATAGCCTTAGCGGCTTCGGTTTGGCCGCTTTCCACCGAGAAAATACCGCCGCGCATGGTTTCGGCCATATAAGCGCCGGTGTTGATAGAGATAACGAAAAAACCAGCGAAAATCACGCTGATAGAATGGCCGGCATATTGCAGGCCGTAATAAATCAGGCCGGCCTGTGCCATCATAGGCGTACCGCGGAAAAATTCCACATAAACGACGATAATACACTTAATCAGGCGAACAACGATTTTTTTCAGGGGACTGTCATTTTTCTCAACGGGAATAGTCTGGATAATACCGCAAATAAAGCCTATCAAACAGCCAAAAAAGGTGCCTACCAGGGCCAGAATAAGCGTCAGCTGGGCGCCGTCCAGATAAGCCGGGCCGTATTTTTCCAGCAAAAAGGCAATTTGGCCTATAAAACTATCAGGTAACATAAGCAAGAAAACCTCACATATCAATTTGTTTATGTAAGAACACGCTCAAAAGGAGAAACATTTTGTTGTTTCTCCTTTTGCTTTTAAGCGTTAAAATAATTATTCATTAGTTAAAGGCTGAATAGCAATAGCCTGATTCATCATATCGGTGAAGTCCTGCTCGGTCAGGCCGGCCAGAGCCTCGTTCAGTTTGTCCAAAAGCTCGGTGTTGCCTTTCTTCAGAGAGATACCAATATTAATATCTTCGGCAGAGGCTTCAAAATCCTGGCCGTCGGCCATTTCCAGAAGTACAAAGTTGGGATAAACCAGTTTGGCGGCCATCGCGGTGGGCTGGTCGGTAACTACCAGATCGACAGAGCCGCTGTCCAGCGCCACCAGCATCAAAGGCGCGCTTTCCATAGCCGGCTGAATGTCGGCGTCGGGGATTTGCGGCAGCATAACGTCATACCAAACAGTATTTAACTGGGACGTGCATTTAGCGCCGGCCAGTTCAGCTACGGAAGTGGCGTTGGCGTAAGGGGTGTCATCGCGGGTTACGGCAATAATAGAAGCGTAATAATAGGGCGTGGTGAAGTCCACTGTCTGCAAACGCTCGGCGGTGATCGACTGGCCGGCGATTACACAGTCAATGGTTCCGGATTGTACGGCAACCGGCAGGCTGTCCCAGTCAATTTTGTGGATTTGCAGTTCATAGCCCAGCTTGTCCGCCAGATACTTGGCCATCATAACGTCATAACCATTGGCATAGTTGGTAGAATCGACAATCGGCACCGCGCCGTTGCTGTCGTCGTTCTGTGTCCAGTTATAGGGGGCGTAGCCGCATTCCATACCAACGCGCAGCACCTTGCCCTGCTCTTGATCGCCGGAATTATTGGCGTTGGTCTGGTTGTCGTTGCCGCAGGCGCAAAGCCCGGTCAACATAGCGCCCAACAGCAAAATGGCGCTTACTAAATAAGCTAATCTCTTCATCTTTTCTAATCAATCCTTTCTTCTTTCTGTTTTTTTGTTGGTTAATTTTTATATATATACATTGTAAATTGATATTGCAGTTATGTCAAGATAGTTAAGCATAAATTCTAAAAGAACTTTGTATAATTAATACTTAAAAATAATAATTGTATTTTTTTTGTATTTCCTATGGTAATTTTCGCATAGCTTTGTTATAATACTACATATAAGCGCAGGCCTTGTGATATTATCGAATATATTTAGGAGGGGAAAACCATGAGTTTTATGGATAAAATGACCGATATGATGAAAAACGCCGGGGGTGTGGCCCAGGATTTGGCCAAAAATGCCGGCGAGGCCGCCCAAGAACTGGCTAAGGCCGCCCAGGATAAGGCTGTTTATCTGAAAGAGCTGCAAAAGCTGAAGTCGGCGATTCGTGAGCAGGAGGGTTTGATTGTGGCGGCCAAAACGACTATTGCCGATAAAATTTTGGAAAACTCCGACGGGCAGATCAGCCAGGATGTGCAGACGCTTTGCCAGAAAGTGCGCGAGGCCCGCAGTATGATTAACGGATTGAAAAATCAGATTGAAAGCCTGCGGGCCGCCGCCTCGGTGAAGAACCCGGAAGTGGAAAAAGAAATTAACAAAGCTATTGCGGAGATTGACCGCCAAAACGCCCTGGATATTGCCGCCGACGTGGAGGAGGCTGTCGCGGAGGCCGAGGCCGAAAAAGAACAATAATGTTTGGCTTTAAGAAGAAACAGCCTGCGCCTGTTGCCGTTAAGGCCATTCCGGCTAAGGATAGCCGTCTTTACCAGGAGCATTGGCCCTGGCTGCGGCAGTTTTTGATTGATAATCTGACCGGGGCAGTTGCCGTGCCCGGGGAGGATAATCAGGAGATTGTGGAACTGCCGGAGTTTGGTCTGCAATTTTGGGCCGATTTTTATCAGCATGACCAGCTTTTACAGCTGGTTATTCAATGCCGCCGGCAGGATTTTACCGATAATATGGAGGAGATTTTGGTGGCCGCGGGGCAAACTGTGGAAGAACAAAGACAAGAGCTGGCCGTTCAGCTGAAAGGTCTGGTGCTGGGGCCGCTGCTTGACGCGATAAATGAGCAAAACGGCAGCTGGCATAATCTGTGCCTGCAAGGGCGCGAGCATCGTTTTTATGCCTGCGAAAGCGCCGTTATGGGGCGCTGTAAGGATCAGGCAGCTTTTGCAGAGATTGTGCCGCAGGGCAGCCTTTGGCAGCGTTTTAAAGATGAAATCACCCCCTATTTAGGTTGTAAAAAAAATTACTGGCTGAAGTTTTATCAAAGCAATTTTGGCGGCGAACCGGGTTGTGAACTGCGGATTAACGATCGACTTGTGCCGGAATTGTCCGAATTATTGACACATAATATTCAAAAATATGAGCTGGCGGATTGGGACCAAAAACAGACGGTGATGCTCTGGCAGGACGCCGCCACCTGTTTGGATTATCCTTTCAGCTCATCCGAGGTGCGTCAGTACGCTTTACAGGCCTTGCGGCTGTTCGCCGCCGGGCAGAGCAGCGACGAGGTTTATCAAAAAATCTGGGCGCAAAGCGGCGATGTTTCTCTGGCCTGTGATTTGGCCCATCTTTTGCCGGAAATTTGCTGTTTTAAATGCGTGCGCGAAGCGGACACCCCAAATAAAACTTTTATCCTGCGTAGCGCCGCCTGGCCGGACGATTTGCAGTTGCGCGAAAGCCAGTTTGGCTGCTATGACTGGCTGGAACAGGCTATTAATGAATATTTTTCAACTGATAAGCCCAGCCGGGAAACACTGGGGCGCATTATCGGCTGCGGCGCGATGGCTAAGGCGCAGGCCGAGGCCATAAAGAAGGGTTCTCAAATGAAAAACCTGCGCTATACCATGCTGTTTTGGGTGCCTGGCGATTATATATTGCGTTAAAAAATTTAAGCCGCCTGTTTCGCTGATGGTTCAGCGGACAAGCGGCTTATGTTTAAGGTGTTGTTCAGGCCTGCTCGGCCAGGCAAAGACGAATGGCTTTGGCAATCTGATCCGGGCAGGAGGTTGGTTTGCTGCCGCAGGTTGTACCGGCCAGCAGTTCGGCAGCCGGCTCGGCCGGCTGGTTCAGCAGCAGCTTGCGTATGCCCTGCAAATTACCGTTGCAGCCGCCGATAATTTCCAGCTTGCTGATCAGGCCGTCTTTAATCTCAACTTCAATCTGGCGGGAACAAACCCCTTTGGGAATATAAATCATCTGGTCAATCATCCTTTCCTTTTGCTTGATATGGTTAATATTTATTTAAAAATTATAGCATATAATAACGCAAAATACAAATAAAAATTTTGATTGCTGCAATTTTAAGACACAAGATACAAAAATTTTTTATTTTACCAGTTTTTTTTGCAAAAAAATGCTGAATAGCTATTGATTTTTTGCGTTAATATTGTTATCTTTATATTAAAGACTATTATTGAATTGTCTTTAATATTATTAATTGATATGAAAAATTTTTAGGGAGGTAATTTACTATGATGAGAATTACAGAAGAATGTATTGCCTGCGGTACCTGCCAGGGTGTTTGCCCGGCCGAGGCTGTGGTGGCTAACGACGCCGGCGACGGTTTCAAAATCAACACTGATATTTGCCTGGAATGTGGCGCTTGTGCTGCTGGCTGCCCTGTTGGCGCGATTGTTGAGGAATAAAAGAAGAACATACTGAACGGCTGCCGGCTGCATAAACGGCAGCCGTTTTATATATTTTTACAATAAAAGCTATTTTTAAGGTTGTTTTGCCCGGTTTTTTATGATATAATTAAATAATATTTAGAAATTTTTATGTTAGGAATTTTTGGGTGTCGTTTTTATGGATATGGGATATATTGATGAATTTGCGGCCAGGTTGGGGCTGCAATTTTGGCCGGAGCGCGTGCCCCGGCATGTGGCCATTGTGATGGACGGCAATGGGCGTTGGGCCAGGCGGCAGGGGTTGGAACGCAGCGCCGGGCACCGCCGCGGTGTGGAGGCCTTGGAAAATATTGTGATTGGCTGCCGCAAATTGGGTGTGGAATATTTGACGGTGTATGCTTTTTCGACGGAAAACTGGAGCCGCCCCAAGGCAGAGGTTGGCACGCTGATGAATTTGCTCAGCGAATTTGCTGATAAAAAGCTGAACCGTCTGAAAGAAAACCATGTGCGGGTGCAGGTGATTGGCGATTTCGCCGGCCTGCCATTGTTGCAGCGTATGGCGCTTAAACATCTTATGGAAGCTACGGCCGTCGAGGATAAACTTGTTCTCAATCTGGCGCTGAATTACGGCGGCAGGGCGGATATTTTGCAGGCGGTGAAAAAGGCGGCGGCGCTGCCGCCGGCCAGGCTTCAGACAATGACGGAAGAAGATTTTGCCGGCCTTTTGCAAACCGCCGGCCAGCCAGAGCCGGATTTGTTGATTCGTACCAGCGGCGAATTGCGGTTGAGCAATTTTTTGCTTTGGCAGCTTGCCTATGCGGAGTTTTATTTTACGGATACTCTCTGGCCGGATTTTGACGAGGCGGAGTTGTTTCGGGCAATTTGTGCTTATCAGGGCCGTTCAAGAAGATTTGGCGCTTTGTCTGAGGAATAAAAGGCGGAGGGTTGCGCATGTTTTTGCAAAGAGTTATAAGCAGCTTGGGAATTGTTTTGGTTCTGGGCGCCGGGATGTTTTTGGGCGGTTGGGTTTGGCTGGGGCTGATTACGCTGGTGGCGGTGGGCGCTATTAAAGAATACGCCGATATGCTGGCTGATAAGGGTTATAAGCTGCCACTGCCGCTGTTAATGGGGCTTACTTTTTTAATGATAGCTCTGCAAAGTTATAATATCGGCATTATTAGCGAACTTGGCCTGTTAATTGCCTTTATTTCCATGATTGTCTGGCTGGTAACAACGCAGGATGTTTTTGCTAATTTTGCTTTTGGTTTCGTGGGTTACATGATGATCGCCTGGACGCTTTCTTTTCTGCTTTGCCTGGAGTCCATGGGCGAGGGCTGGCGGCTGACGCTGTTGGCGTTTCTGATCGTCTGGGCCACTGACGCCGGCGCTTATTGCGTGGGCATGCTTTTTGGCCGGCACAAAATGGCGCCGGTTATCAGCCCAAAAAAAAGCTGGGAAGGCGCGGTGGGCGGTGTTTTATGCTGTCTGTTGGTGGTGATTGTTTATAATGAGCTGGTGTTGGATTACACCTGGCGTTTCGTGTTGGCGGCGGCGTTAATATGCTCTGTTTTTGGCCAGATTGGCGATTTGCTGGAGTCCTGGCTGAAGCGCTGGGCGGGAGTTAAGGATTCTGGCAGCCTGATTCCCGGGCATGGCGGTCTGATGGATCGTTTTGATTCAATGATGCTGGTGGCGCCTTTGTTGTATTATCTGCTGATTATCTATCATAGTATTAATATCTACTTTTAATACTATGGAGGCAGCGATGTTGGCTGCAATATTAACCCCATTTTTGCTGGCGTTGCTTTTTTCTCTGATTTTGGAGCCGCCGATTGCGCTTTTAACCAGGCTTTACGGCAATCGCCGTCTGGCCGCGCTGCTGGTGTTTGGCGCTTTTGTGGCTGTGCTGCTTTTGGCGGTTGGATTTGGTTTTTCGCATTTGTTTGCGGAAATGCAGAAGCTTTTGTTGCAGCTTACCAAACTTGATTTGGCTGCCGACTGGTGGCGGGAGGGAATATCCGGTTCTTTCGCCGATTACGCTTTGGCGGTGGTTGCCGAACTGGCGCATCTTTTGCAGGCCACGCCTTCAGTTATGGTTTCCTTTTTTGTTACGCTTTTTGCGGCCTATTATCTGTGCGCAGAACCGGATTTGCCGCTGCGTGCTTTGATGCTGTTTGCGCCGGATAGTTGGCGCGGACGGATGGGGCAAATATACCGGCGGGCTTTAGCCGCTTTCAGCGCTTATCTGCGCGCCCAGGCCATGGTTATGCTTACCAGCACGCTTTGGGCAATGCTGGGCCTATATTTGTTGGGTGTTGATTATGTGTTGCTGCTGGGTTTGCTGATTGGCCTTTGCGATTTGCTGCCAGTGCTGGGGCCGGGTACGGTTTTGCTGCCCTGGGCGCTTTTAAGCTGGGCGCAGGGCGACGGTCGTCTGGCCGGCGGGCTGTTGTTGATTTATCTGGTTATTTTAATCAGCCGGCAGTTTGTGGAGCCAAAAATTATGGCTGCCGGGTTGGGGCTTCATCCTTTGGCGGCTCTGGCCGCCGGGTTTGTCGGTTTGATGCTGATGGGCGCTTTGGGTTTGCTGCTGGGGCCTTTGCTGGCCAGCCTGATCTATTTCGTTTATCGTGAATCTGATGTCCAATAGGCAAGTGGGTAAACTAATAGTTTTAAGCCTATCTGTTCTCACCCTCTCCGTCATATCTTCCCTAACGGTAAGATATGC
>CAQWMM010000037.1 GCA_948907985.1 uncultured Bacillota bacterium | reverse complement strand
ATTTCAAACAAATACGCTTCCAGCATATCGTTATCCATTGCTCTCAACTCCTCCGTTCCAAAAGTACTGCAAATGATTACAGCCCAAGCTTAATCATTTGTTTTCTCCTGATCTGCCGCCGCAAAGGTTTCGGCGTCATCAATCACTTCCTCCGCCCCATCCGGCATGATCTGATTAGTTTCCGGGCTGGTTAATTGCTGCCAGGTGTTTTCCACCATATCCATGCAATTAAAATATAAATTAGTTAATTTATTATCCGGAATACCCAATTCCTCCGCAAGCTGATTGATCTGCGCCCAATCAGCACGTTCATAACACAAAACCAGTTTATACAACGTGCCGCAGCGTCCTTTTTGCTCCAGCAGAGCGTCCCGGATTTCGTCCGGCAGGGGCACCTGCGCCAAAATCTCCTCAAGAGGCGCGTCAATCAAATAGTTCAGTGTGGAAAACATACCCATCAAATAGGCGTCGCCCTTGCTGATTGGCATATTTTGGGCATAATCCATCAATTCGCTGCAAAAGCTGGCGCGCATAAAGGACAACTTCAAAAATTCCTCCGAGGCCGGATCAATTTTATTATCCTCGTTGCTAACGCTCAACAAATAAACCCATTGCTTAAGCTGGCCAATGCCCAGCGTCATCACCGCCTGGCGAATGGTGGTTACCCGATTACGCATAGCATAGTAAGCCGAGTTGGCAATACGCAGCAAACCATAGGTCAGGGTTGCATCCATGGAGATAATGTTTTCAATTTCTTCCACATCAGGCATATCCTTGGTAACCGCCACCATCAAGCGAAAGAAATTGCCCTCCAGATAACCGCTGTTATGGGCGCGGGTAGCCAGAGTTTCCGCCACATAGGAACCCTCCAGCAGATCGACGTCTAAATCCATGGCTTTCTCATAGAGATCTTCATTGCTAATTTCCGTTGCCACAACCTGCTTGCCCATTTTGTGCGCCAGCTCAACCACATTATAAAGCATAGCGTCGCTGGTCGTGCGGAAGTTCAGCTTTATATAATCAATTTCTCCCATCAAAGAGATATATCTTGGCACAAACTGAAACTCATTGACCGCGATTTTATAACCCTCCTTGGCAAACTGCTGCACAAAGTGCATTGCCAGCGGATGAATTATCACGCTGTCGTCAATCTGAATAACCAGACTGGATTTTTCAAACAGCCGCGGCGCTTTTTTCATCAAAAGGGTAGTATTAAAAGTCATAAAATTAAGAGAGCCCTTAAGCGCCTTATCCGCATTTTGGGTTAACACATTATACACGGTATCGGCCACCGCATAATCACGCGAACCTGCCGACGGCTCTTCAACGCCATAGGCCTGATTCTCGCCATAGTACATAATTTCATAACCAATAATTTGTTTAGCAGTGTTTTTAATTGGCTGCCGCACAATAAATTTACTTCCCATTGATCCGCGCTCCTTATCTCGTTTTAGCTAATAGATTATCCATAACTGAAACCAGATGGCCAATTTCCGGTTTGCTCATCTGCTCGTTAGCGCCCAATTCTTTGCCTTTAATCCTCATCTCGTCAGTTATCAGCGATGAGAAGATGATCAACGGGATTCTGTTCAACTCCGGATCATCTTTAACCAACTTAGTCAGCCGGTGGCCGTCCATTTGCGGCATCTCAATATCCGTGATAATCAGCGCCGCTTCCTCGTCAATGCGCTTGCGCTCCTTAATTCCCAGCAGGTGTTCCCAAAGATCGCGGCCATTGCTGAACATCGTCAGATTAGTGTAACCGGCTTTATTAAGAGCGTCGCGAATCATCCGAGAAAGCAGAATAGAATCCTCCGCCACCAAAATAGCCCTGGTATCGCGCTCCCGCGGCCCCAACTGGTCAATTTCCGACATCTGGATAGAGGTTTCCGGCGCGATTTCCGCCACAATTTTCTCAAAATCCAGAATCGTAACCAAATCGCCGCCACACTGGGCAATACCGGTAGCTACGCTGTCTTCGCCGCCGCTGATCGTTTTATCTGGTTTTTGGATATCCGACCAGGAAATACGGCGAATCCCCAGCACGCTATGGACGCGAAAAGCAATATTCATATTATTAAAGCTGGTTACAATAAAAATATCCTTGGGATTAGGCGAGTTATCAGGAACACCCAAGTATTTAGGCAGATTAATAACCGTAATCACCAGATCGCGCGGCTTAAAGATGCCCTCCACCGCCGGATGTGTATGCGGCATAAATTTAACCGGCTCGCAAAGCATAATCTCCAGCACCTTAGCCACGTTGATGCCATACAAAACGTCGTCAATCGTAAACTCCATAATTTCAATTTCATTAGTGCCGGACTCTAATAAAATTTCATTCTTTTCTGCGCCCATAAGAACACCCTCCTCACTAAATCGTCTTAACCGGCTTGCCGTAAGACTGAATCGTTGCCATGTTAGTGCTGGGATCAAAAGTGAGCGTTCTGGCTACGCTGCCGCCCACATCCTCCGCCAGCAAACGGATTCCCTCCATCTTCAAAACAAGGTGCACGCTTTCAATATTCCGCTGGCCAATATTGCCTAAAGAACCTTTGCCGGAAACATCAAACATCTTTGCGCCGCCAGCGGCCTTGGCAACAATTCTGCTTTTCAGCGCGCCCTTCATCTGCATTGCCTTTAGGGTTTCCCTAATACCCGTATCCGCGTATTTCAATGGGTTTTTGCGTCCTGCCTCCATATTCAGCGGCAGCATGATATGTACCAAAGCGCCCAATTTCAGTTTTGGATCATAAAGGCAAATGCCAATACAAGAACCAAGAGCATAGGTGATGACCTTCTCGCCTTCTTTAACCATCTTCATATCAGCGATACCAACCACCACCGGCTTAGAGCCATTAATCATTATCAACCCCCAGCTTTCTCAATAGATAATTCAAAGAGCGAACATCTGGCGAGAGCAGCAGGCGACAGGGAACCTCGTGGTTGTCGATCATAAAATTAGAGCCAATCGTCATCAAATAATCGGTCTGGCCGCCGTACTCTGCCATGGGAACCGTTAATATTGCGCCTTGCATATCCACAGTCATGCTCGGCACTGACATTTCCACCGAAATATTCGCCAATCCGGAGAGGGCGTTTATAAAGGTAGAAATCATAATGTTGCCAATTTCAATCAGGGCGGACCTTTCCAGATCCTCCATTTCTTCATAACTGGTCAGTTGTTTATCCAACATATGATTCATAATCAGATTAACAAACTCCAGCGGCTGGACGGACAGCATAATGCCGTTAAGTTCACCGCTGATGCCAACCAACACGCCGGCGGTGATGGCCTCCGGGCCGCCAATCCAGTCAATGGCTTCGTTATAGCCCATAATGCGCACTTCCGGCAGAGTTATACGCACCTCGCAGCCCAGCATCTGCGATAGAGATGTTGCGGCGTTGCCGGTGCCAATACTGCCGATTTCCCGCAGTGTATCAATTTCCATATCGTTCAGTTCGTCATAATTTTTAACATTTATAGCCATAACAGCATCTCCTTACAGGGTTAATTGGCAGGCTTTATCTAACGTAGGCTATTGACGGTTGTTTCAATCTCGTCAGAAGCCTGGATCATCTTCAGGGAATAAGAAAACGCGCGCTGTGCCTCAATCAGCTTGGTCAGCTCATAAGCCAAATCCACATTGGAGGCCTGCAAATGTTTCCAAACCAGGCGGCCGTCGCCCAGCATCGGCTCGCCGTTTTTCTCCACCGGCATAAAACGGTTTTCGCCCACGTTCAACATCCCGTTATAATTTTCAAAATCATAAATGCCCACCGGCTGCTGAACATTCTGATCCTCAACTTCAATCGGGCGGCCCTCGTCGCTAAGCACAAAACGCCCAAAGCCGTCAGAAAGATACCAAACCATTTTTTCGGTCATTTCGTTGCCGTTTTCGTCTAGCGGCCGCTCCTCGCCCTCCTCATAAGGCACCCAAAACTGTGATAATGTAAAAGAACCGTCCCGGGTATAAGAATATTCATCCATTTCTGGATCCCACAGCGCAAAAAAACCGTTGCCCTCAATCGCATAATCCTGACTGCGGCCGGTTTCCGGCAGGGCCTGCGCGCTGAAATTGGTTTCCGCCCCGGACATAATCGTACCGGCGCCCCGCTGCAGCTGCTCTCCGTCCACGCCATTCATAAAATCATACATACAAGCCGTAAAAACCGGCCTTTTAGCGCAAAAACCATAGGTATTGACGTTGGCAACGTTGTTGCTCAAAACGCCCATTTTATTTTGCTGCTGTTCCGCCCCCACGGCGGCGGTATAAAAAGATAAATTCATGTTATCGTTCTCCTTTGGCTAAATCTGCCGCCTGAATCACCGGGCTACAGCCGCCCCAAATCAGTGGACGCTTTGGTCATCACGTTATCATACATTTTAGAGATCTGGGCCGCGCTTTGATAGGCGCGCTGGGCGGCAATCATTCTGGTAATCTGCTGAACCCAGTCCACATTAGCCCGCTCCACCATGCCGTTATGTACCCGAACATTGGTTGCCAGCTGCGGCTCGCCGTCCGCGTCAAAAAGCCCCATCGCGTTTTTGGCCGGGGCCGCGTCCTCGCCGAAAGTAAAAACGCCAAGGCGCGCCAAAAAATCGCCATACTGCGAATTCAGCGTGCCTGTAGTATCAGTCTGTAATTTATCTGTCGCCAAAAAAACCGGCTGTCCCTCGTTGTCCAGCACTCTGCCAGCGCCGGGCAAAGTCAAAAAGCCCTCGTCGTCTAAGGTGAAGTTGCCGGCGCGGGTGTAATAAACCTGGTTATCCTCGGTCTGCACCGCAAAATAGCCCTCGCCCTCAATAGCAAAATCCAGAGCGTTGCCGGTAACGTCAAATCCCTCCTGACTATAATCAGTATATAACTGGCTGGGCGCAGTAATATAACTCTGGTTAGCCAAATCCACATACTGCTTATCCTTGTTGCCCACCCGGCTCCACATCACATCATCAAAGGTGATAGCCGTAAAGGTATCAGCCTTATAACCGCTGGTGGAAACATTGGCCATATTATTGGAAATAACATTCAAGTTGCGGCCATGAGTCAACATGGCGGAGGTCGCATTATAAAATCCTTTAAACATTTACAAATCCCCTCATTCAACTTTTATTTAATTATTAATGAAATTACCTCTTATAAGAAAATACCTCTTATTTATATTAAACATTTTTTAGCTTTTTCCTGCATATTCAGACAACTTATTGCCCTATTATCTTAATTTATAAATTATTCGCGCAAATAAGCGGATAATTTTTCCTTTAGTTTGTGCAGCGCCTTGGTGTGGATCTGCGAAACCCGAACCGGGCTAACCCCCAAAACAGCGGCAATGTCCACCCGTTTTAAATCCTGTTCATGATAGAGAGAAAGCACTAACTGCTCGTTTTTATCCAGGGATTCGATAGCCGCCGTTAACTGCTGAATCAACTCGCTGCGCTGCAATTCGTCCTCCGGATTAGCCGCCGTTTCGCGGCTAATTGCCGCAGTCGCCCAGGAGCTGCGGTTTTTTTCCCAAAGTTCCTCCAGCGAAATCATATTATGCGTGAAAGAAATCGCCAGCGCCCGCCGATACTGCGCCAGAGTTAAATTTAGATAATCAGCCACTTCCTGCTCCGACGGATCACGCCCCAGGCTATTGGTTAATTCCTGGGTGGCCTGTTCAATTTTCTGCACTCTTTTGCGCACCGAACTGGCCACCCAGTCCTGCTTTTTGGCATAATCAATAATCATACCCCGAATACGAATCGAGGCATAGGACGAAAAAGAACCTTTTTGGGGATCGAACTTTTCCACCGTGTCAGCCAGCGTAATCAGCCCTTCGTGGATAATATCATCAAGCTGGGCAAAATTGGCATAAACATCCTGCAAACGCAAGGCGATACTTTTAATCATACCGCTGTAGCGCAACACAATCTCCCACTTAACATCCTCGCGTCTGGTCTGCAAAAAATTTTGAAACAATTCCTCCGTAGAGAGTTCGGTTAATTCATTAAAATCCTCCGGCGCGGCATAACTCATAAGCCCACCGCCTTCTTTCCGGCGCTGGCCGGCTGAATGGTAATGTTGCCCAAGGCCTGAATCTGCGCTGAGCCAACGATTTCATTAAAAGCCAGCACGCATAAGTTGGGGAAATACTGCCGCAACAGACGGCTCATATAGATACGAATAACCTGACTGGTCAGCAACACCGGGGTGGTGCCCAAATCGGCAAATTTCGGTATACATTCGGCAATCTGTGAGATTATGGGCTGCAAAAGCTCCGGCCCCATCGAAAGATAAATGCCATGCTCGTTCTTGGTCAGCGAGGCCACCACGCGCCGTTCCACATCAGAATCCAGCGTGATAACCCGTAGCTGACCGTTCTCACAGAAACGCCGGGTAATAGTGCGGCTTAATGCGCCGCGCACGCTCTCGGTAATCAAATCCGGATCACGGGTGGAATTCATCGCGTCTACAATGGTTTCCACAATCGTAACCATATCCCGAATCGGGATACCTTCCATTAAAAGGTTGCGCAGAATTTTTTCCAGCAGCGCATAGGATACAATCGCCGGGCAGGCTTCCTCCACCAGCTCTGGGGCGGTCTTCTTCATATTTTCCACCAGCTGAATGGTTTCGGATCTGGTCAGCAGTTCATAGGCATGCTGTTTAATCGTTTCCGAAAGGTGCGTCAGCATCACCGAGAGCGGATCAATTACAGTGTAGCCGTAAATCTCGGCCATTTCTTTATTTTCCGGCAAAATCCAGCGCGAGGGTATGCCATAAGCCGGTTCAATGGTTTCAATGCCGTCAATTTCGCCCAAAGGATTAGCCGGCTCCAGTGCCAAATAATAATCCACCAGAATCTCGCCCTTAGTAACCTCTTCGCCTTTAATACGAATTATATATTGGTTGGTACCCAGCATCGAACCATCGTGCAGACGCACCGTCGGAATAACAAAACCCATCTCCTGCGCATACTGCCGCCGGAAGATAACAATACGGTTAATCAGCTTGCCGCCGCTGCTTTCGTCCACCAGCGGAATCAGGCTGTAGCCAACTTCCATTTCAATCGGTTCCACCCGCAAAAGCGAATAAACGTTGCTGATGTCCTTGTAATAATCGGTTTCCGAGGGCTGTTCCGGCGGCGGGGCCTCAACCTCGGCCTGCATTTCCGCCGCCTGCATGGCGGCCTGCGCCTGCATACCGCGTCGGATATAAACACCCAGACCGAACAAAATTACCGCTACAATCAAAAGCGGAATATGCGGCGTGTTGGGCATAGCCGCCAAAAAGACCAGCGCCGCGCCGGCTACCATAATTGCCCGAGGCTGAGCGCTGAACTGCCGAATCACGTCGGTGTTCAGGCTGCCTTCCGAAACCGAACGGGTAACGATCATGCCGGTTGCCGTCGAGATCATCAAAGCCGGCAACTGCGAAACCAAACCGTCGCCGATTGTCGCCGTGGAATAAACCTGCAAAACGGTACCAAAATCACTGCCGCCCTGCACCATACCAATAATAATACCAGCTACCAGGTTAATCAGGGTAATGATGATCGACATAATCGCATCGCCCTTAACAATTTTGGTAGCGCCGTCCATAGCGCCGTAAAAATCGGCCTCTTTTTGGATTTTTTCCCGTCGGATTCTGGCGCCCTGTTCGTCAATCAGGCCTGTATTCAAATCCGCGTCAATCGCCATCTGTTTGCCGGGCATTGCGTCCAGAGTAAAGCGGGCAGCAACCTCGGCCACGCGTTCCGCGCCCTTGGTGATAACGATAAACTGCACTAAAACAATAATAACAAAGATAATGATACCAATAACTATATTGCCGCTGGTAATCAGCTGCCCAAAAGCTGCGATAACATCGCCGGCATAACCGCCGTTGGACAAGATCAGCCGGGTTGAGGAAACGTTCATGCCCAGCCGGAACAGCGTGGTTATCAGCAGCAGTGATGGAAATATAGAAAACTCCAGCGCCTCGCCGATGTTCATAGTTATCAGCAAAATCATAATCGAAAGCGAGATATTGATAACCAGCAGAACATCCAGCAGCGCCGGGGGTAGCGGTAAAATAAGGAAAAGCACAATGATAACGACAAACAGCGAAATAGCATTGTTCATCAGCCGTCCCATCATCATGCCTCCTTAGTGATTGTTAATGAATATATCTTTTAATAAGTATATGGTAAATATTTAATCAATTTTCCGGACCTTTAATTAACCTGATCAACCAGACGGCAAAACCAAAAGCAAAGCCGCGTCCAATTCATCCAGCATCAGTGATTCCACACCCAGTAAAAACTCGCTGAAAGGAGCCATCATCAAAAACAGCATAACCAAACCAATCAGCACTTTAAGCTCAATGTTGATCGCGAACACGTTAATCTGGGGAATAACTTTCATTAAAATACCCATACCAACCTGGCCCAGCAGTTCGGTCGCTAAAATCGGCAGACAAAGCTTAACCGAAAGCACCGCGCACTCCGCAAAAAGCGCCACCGCCTTACTGGCCGCCGCATCCCCCAGCACCGCCTGGCCAAAAGGCACCACGCCGCCCGACGTCAGCATAATACGCAGCAAGGTTTGATGACCGTTGGCCGTCAAAAACAGCAGCAACATCAACAGATTCAGCAAAGTAGCCGTTGTTGTCCGCTGGGACTGCGTGCCGGAGTCATAAGTGCTGGCCATACTCATACCCATCTGGGTGTCTACAACCTCGCCGGCCTGCTCGGGAATATACAGAAAAAACTGCATAATCATGCCCAGAAGCAAGCCCAAACTAAGCTCCAAAAGCGCGTGCACGCTGAACTCAATCACGGTCTGCGGCTCAGCCGGCATTTCCCCCTGATACATAGAGGCCACCACCACCGTCAGCAGCATGGCAAAGCCGGCTTTGTAAACGCCCGGGATGTTATTACGCCCAAAAAGCGGATTCATCAGCACAAAACCGGACATTCGCATCAAAATGTACAAAAAGAGCGTCAAGCTACCCCAATCCAGCATTGCTTACAGCGCCCTCATCAGTTCAAATAATTCTAACGTAAATTCTTGCAGGGTAGTCAACATCCAACCGCCGCCTACCACCATAAACAGCACCACCACAATCAGCTTAAACACAAAGGAGATGGTCTGCTCATGGATTTGGGTAACCGCCTGCAAGATAGCCGTAAACACGCCCACCATCATGCTCATCAGCAGAATCGGCGCGCCAAGACGCAACGCCACGCCGACAGCATCGCGGAAAATATCCGTAACCTGTACCAAATCCATTCACCTCCCGGCAACTTATTTGCGGCGTCATCTGAATCCCTGAACCAGCGTAGAAAACACCAACTCCCAGCCGTCAAGCGTGATAAACAGCAACAGCTTAAACGGTGTGGAAATCATCGACGGCGGCAGCATAATCATGCCCATAGACATCAATGTGGATGAAACTATAATATCAATCAGCAGGAATGGAATATATAGATAAAACCCTATTTGAAAAGCCGTTTTTAATTCGCTGGTTACAAAAGCCGGCGTAACAACCGTCAGCGGCAAAGACAAAAGTTCCTCTTCCGCCGTTGGCATTGTGATATTAGCCAGATCGCAATACATTTGCAAAGAGGTTGGCTCGGTCTGGTGCAGCATAAAATCTTTCAGCGGAACCGCAGCCCTTGTAAAAAACTCTTCCTGATTAATATCATCATTAATATATGGCAGATAAGCCTGCTCCTGAATTTCACCGATGGTCGGCCCCATTGTGAACAGTGTCAAAAACAGAGCGATACCAATCAACACCATATTGGGCGGCGTTTGTTGCGTGCCCATTGCGCTGCGCAGAAAGGAGAGTGTGATAATATACCGCGTGAAAGAGGTCATCATCACAACCAGGAAAGGCAGCAGACTGATAAGCGTAATCAGAAAAATAAATTCTAGGGCTTGCAGTCCGTCGCCATTTATATTAATAAAACTATCCAACGTCCGCTCACGCTCATTTCTTTGTAGACATACGCATTAGCCTGCGAAAATCATTAGCCCCGGGCTCTGCCGTCTTCTCCAGCCAGGGCAGGGCCTCTTCCTCCGTCAGTTCAGCCAACAGACTGATTCCGCCCTGCGCAACGCCCAAAAGCAGACAGCGATTGTGCAGCCGCACCAGAACAAGACGCTCCGTGCGGCTAACGGGTATTTGCCGCAAAACACCGAGTTCTTCCGGCTTCGCTTTGGCCACGCCAGTCAAGCCAGCCAACCCCTGGCGTGCAATCAGGCTGGTTACCCACCAGGCCAGTACCAAAATCACTATTACCGCCAGCAGCATCCCCAACAGAGAGGTGATTTCATCAAGCATCTATTTCACCAGGCTTTGATTTGGCAAACATATTACGGATTGCCTACGATAGAAGTTACAGTTTTCAGAATACGCTCCGGCTTAAACGGTTTAACAATAAAATCCTTAGCGCCGGATTGAATGGCCTCAATAACCATCGCCTCCTGGCCCATAGCCGAACACATAACCACGTTGGCGCTGCCGTTTTTGGCACGGATTGCTTTCAAAGCCTCCAGACCGTCCATATTAGGCATAGTAATATCCATAATCACCAGATCGGGGCTGAGTTCCGTATATTTTTCTACCGCGTCAACACCGTCAACCGCCTCATAAAGGTCAGTGTACCCGTTTTTGCTTAGGGTATCCCTAACAACCTTACGCATAAAAGCTGCATCGTCAACCAATAAAATTTTTGCCATCGTTAATCGTCCTCATTTCCTTGATTAAAGTGCCTTAACAAAAAACTATCTAAAACGCTTTTTAACAAAATTATATTGCTAAAAACAAATTTTATTTCTTTAATTTAACAACCGGTCAAAATACCGCGGCCTTATTTGCCACCGGTCAGCTCCTCCAATTCCGGTTTGCGAATAATTTCGCCAATCCTGATACCGAAATTATCGTCAATAACCACAACCTCGCCGCGAGCGATACACTTGCCGTTCACGAACAAATCCACCTGATCGCCGGCCAGCTTATCCAGAATAACCAGCGAGCCCTTAGAAAACGAAAGTATATCCTGTACCTTTTTGCGGGTGCGGCCAATTTCCACCGTAACCTCCAGCGGCACGCCCATAATCAAATCCAAATTTTGAGCCTGCTCTTCGCCCAGCTGATCGGCGCCTGCCAGCTGCGGCATAGTCGGCTGCTGGGTATTGATCACTTTCGGCTCAGGCGCTACCGCCGCGGGGGCCTGGGCTGCCTGCATCTGATACATAGGCATCATCATGGGCATCATCATCTGCATCATCTGCGCCATTTGCTCCGGCGTCATCAACCCTGGAGCCGCCGGTGCTGCTGTCGGCGCAGGAGCTGCTGCCGCAGGGGTCTGGGCCACCGCCGGCGCGGCTGAAGGCGTTGGCGCAGGCGGAGCAGTTTGTGCAGGAGCCGGTTGTGGAGCGGGCGGCGCAGGCGGGATTCCTCCCGCGATCATTTTTTCAATCTCTTCCTGCGATAGCGTTCGATTCGGATCGCGCTCCTCCGGTTCCGGCTCATCAGGTTTTTCAGCAGTATTGCCCGCCAACATTTTTTCAATCTCTTCCTGTGAAAGTGTCCGGTTTGAACTTTCCGGTTCCGGTTCGGGCGCTGCCGGTGCTGGCGGTTCTGGTTCGGGAGCGGCTGCCGCTGTTTGCTTATCGCCCAGATCAAAGCCGCCTAAAAGTTCTCTGGCCAGTTCCACTGACATCACATTCATAAACTCGCTTTTCAGCGACGGTTCAATATCCAAAGCAAAGCGAACAACAACCACCGGCCCCTTCGACACCGGCAGACGCTCACGTTTAAACGCTTCCAAATCATCCAAATCAAAAGTCTGGGGAGTAGAAATGTTTACGACTCTGCCCAAAAAATCTGAAAGCGCCGTTGCCGCCGCACCCATCATCTGGTTCATAACCTCGCAGGCGGCGCTTAATGATAATTCATTCAGTTCAAAATCTTCATCTGGCGTTTCCGTACCCATCAAGATATCCACAATCACCTTGATGTCGCTCATCTTCAGCAGCATAATATTGCTGCCTTCCAAGCCCGTAACGTATTTAATTTCCACACCAACAGCAGGCTCGATACTACCCAGCTCAAAATCCTCAGCGTTTACTACAGAAACTGAAGGAGTTGTAATATCAACCCGATGGTCGAGCAGATTTGATATAGCCGTCGCCGACGAGCCTAAGCTTATATTGGAAATTTCGCCAAGAGCGTCAATTTCCAGTGGACTAAAAATACTATTGCTCATTTACCTGACTGTCCCTTCTATCAACGTTATGGTAAACCTGCCTGATTTTCACAGCAATATGTTTCTCGCTTACGCCCATCATGCCGTCAAACCATTTTCGCCCAGCGATACGCAGATAAACCGGACCATCTTTCTTTTGGCTCAAATCAATAACATCGCCAACGTTCAGATTATATATATCGCGCAGTCTAAGTTCAGTACGTCCCAGTTCTGCCACGATCTCCAAATTTGAATCGCGCAGATGGTCAAAAATCTCTTCCGATTTATCCTCCGAAACGGTACGATTTGCTGGATTCTCCTGATTAATTTTGGTAAAGATATTTGTCAGCATCATCCCCGGCAAACATATGCTAATGCGTCCCTCGCAATTAGGGAACTTCAACACCAAGTCAACCAGCACAACGGTTTCATCCAAACCGATAAGCTGCACCAAAGTTGGGTTTGGCTCCACTCTGCCATACTCAAAAGCCAGTTGGATATAGTTTTCCCAACTGTTGCCCATAACCGAAACCAGTTCTTTCATCAAGTTCTCATAAAGGCGTACTTCCAAATCGGTATATATGTAGTCATCCGGCAAATCATTATCAATATCGCCGGTGCCGCCCAAAAGCCGATCAATCATGCTCAGCATCACCGGTGTAGTTATATAGAACAACACCGGGGCCTCCTCCTGAACCCCTGGCATATTCAAATGCGCCACTGCCAAAACCGTACCATCCGTTAAAGCATTGGCAAATTCATAATACCTCTGCTCTTCCACCGAGGCCATCTCAACCTCGCAGGTTGTGTGCAGCAAACCATTAATACGCGTATTGATGATTCGAGAATAATTTTCAAAAATACCGCCCAGCATTTTCAGACGATCTTTAGTAAATTTCCTCGGGCTGGTAAAATCATATTTTGGATATTTTTTTTCCGGTTTCTCTTCCGAACTTGGAGCGCCGCCGCCCCCCTGAAGAGAGCTAAGCAACGCATCTATCTGGCTTTGTGATAATACCTCCGCCATCAGACAACCTCTTTTCTGCTCTTCTTTTTATTGGAAAGTCAAATATTGCCAGGAATTATCCTCCCAGACATATTTTATCGTACCTGTCCTGAACAACAGCCGTTTTGCAGCTTCACAGAAACAGACTGTTCTATATGTTGAAACAAAAAAGACTAACTTCTATTCAATTTTCAATTTAATTTTAAACCTACATACTTATACGCATAATTTCGTTATAAGCGTCCAGCGCCTTAGTGCGCAACTGTGTCAGCATCGAAACCGAAAGTTCAGCCTTGGCAACAGCGATCGTGGCATAGGCCGGGTTGTCCAACTGGCCGGTCGCCAATAAATAATCCGCATTGGCAACCTCGTTCTGGGCGTCTGCCACCTGTTTAATAGCCGAACGAAAAACATCGGCAAAGGAAAGCGCCGGGGATTCCTGCTGGGTTTGAGTCTGTTTCTGCTGCAACGGCATTTGCGTTGTTTCCCACAGCGGACTGATTTCATTAAATGTCATCATAGATTTCACCTCATCTATCTGCCAATCTCCAGACTGGACGTTATTACGCCCTTTAGCGTGTTAAAGGCCGTCACGTTGGCCGTATAGGCCTGCGTGGCCGCCATAGCGTCTGTAATTTCTTTAACCAATGTAACATTGGGCATCTCCACATATCCCAACTCGTTCGCATCCGGATGAGTTGGATCATAGCTTAGAGGCAAATCTGTTTGATCTTCAATAATCTCCGCCACTCTAACGCCGCCCGCCTTTTCATAGCCACGATTAGAGGCATTGGCAGCCGCCGCCATAGCGCGTCTAAAACCATCCCGCCCAGACTCCGACTGAAAGACAACCACCTTGCGGCGATATGGGCCGCCGGCTTCGGTGCGAGTGGTGTTCATGTTTGTCACGTTTTCTGAAATTATATCCAGGCGCAGCTGTTCCGCCGTCAGGCCCGAACCGACAATATTCATAGCCGTAACGAAAGCCATACAATCGCCCTCCCTTATGTACTTTATTAACCGTTAATAGCCGCACGCATAATTGAAATATTACCCGAAACAGCACGATAAACATGCTGCAACTGAAACGCGTTGCGCACCAGTTCCACCATTTGCTCGGTTGTATTCACACTGTTTTCATCCATACGCACAGATTCATCGGCTTCACGAACTTCCCATTCGGCCTCTTCCATCACTTGCCGCACCGCCTTAGCGGGATTTGCTGACGCCTGGGCTTCGCGCAGTTTTTGTTCAAAACTTTCCTCAAACGTTACATATTTGGTTTTATAGTTTGGGGTTTCTGCATTAGCAATATTGTCCAGGATTGCCGTCTGCTTAGTCCAGAGAAAATCCATTGAACGCTCAAGCATCAGGTTGCTTGTGCCGGTTATTGTATTCATATTATGCTCCTCTCCCACAAACCAGGTCGCTGATTCCTATTTTATATGGATATGCGCTGTTTAGCAATTTATACCGTAAAAGTACCGCAAAAAAGCATCGGCCACACACAAAAAAGCCTATTTTATATAATACACTCTTTCGTTACAAATTGCAATACTTCTACGCAAAAAAGACGAAAATCTGAGTATGAAATTTTTTCCTTTGTTAAAATCATACTCAGACAGACGCCTTTGTATGTCCCAAAGATTAATCTTTTTTTATTGTTTCAGACGGAAACGCCGAACTTCCGTTTGCAGCAAACGCACCTGCTCAAAAAGCTCCGCGCTGACTGCCGCCGATTCTTCACTGCTGGCCGAATTGGTCTGCACCACTGCCGAAATCTGGCCAACGCCTTCCGCCACCTGGGCAATAGTTTCCGCCTCGCCCTGAACAGCCTCGGTAATTTGAGCAATCTCGCCGCTGGATTCCACAACCAAATCCAAAGAACGCTGCAAAGTCTGCGAAACCTCCGCCGCCACGCTGCTGCCCCGCTCCGCCGCCTGAACCGAATTTTCAATCAGCTGCTGGGTAGCCTTAGCGGCCTGATCGGATTTAGAGGCCAGATTGCGCACCTCGTCAGCCACAACCGCAAAACCTTTGCCGGCTGTACCGGCCCGCGCCGCCTCCACCGCAGCGTTCAGGGCCAAAATATTGGTCTGGAAAGCAATATCGCCAATCGTGCCAATAATCGCCCGCACTTGCTCCGAGGCCGATTTGATCTCTTCCATAGCCGAAACCATCTCCGCCATCTGCTTGCTGCTTAGCATAACTTGATCCTTTGCCTGCATCGCACTGTTTTGGGCATTATCCGTCGTTTCCGCATTATGTTTGGCCGTTCTTGACAAGCTATCCAGCGTAGCAAAAAGTTCCTGCACAGAGCTGGCCTGTTCGGTTGCGCCCTGCGCCAAAGCCTGCGCGCCGCTGGAAAGCTGCTCCGCATTGCCGGAAACCCGATGTTCCGCCTGCGTAATCTGGCCCAACGCCGACGACATGGTTTGGGTAAAGCTGTCGATAGATTCTTCAATAGAACGAAAATCACCAATAAAGGGGTTGGCGGCCTGAACATCAAAGTTGCCCTGTGAAAATTCGCCCATAATTCTATTGATATCAGCCACATAGCTTTCAATCAAAGCCAATGAACTTTCCATAGTTTTAGCCAAATCGCCCAACTCATCGTCAACATTATGATCAAGCTGCAACTCCAGCCTGCCCTCCAGCAAAGGCTCGCTTTGCTTGGTAATATACAGAATCGGCTGAACGACGCCGCGCAGAACATAAACCACCAGGCTTAAAAGGCAAGCCAGCGCCAGCACGCAACAAATGATTGAAACAATCAGCATCGTGTTAATAATTTTGCTGAGCGCCGCCGCGCTGATTTCGCTAAGCTCCGTACTGCGGGCGGTAACTTCGTCCAGCAAACCAACCAAAGTGCCCAGGTTGGACTGAATGGTTCCCTGATAGTAGCCCTGTGCCGCGTCATAACCCAGCATATCAAGAACATAGCTGGCAGATTCATGCAGTTCCTTATGCAGCGGCTCCAACTGTTCGCGCAGCTGCAAAATCTTTTCGTCATCCGTTCCGGCCTCGCCGTAAAGCCACTGGCCCAAAACGCAGGTCGTGGGATCTAGGCTGCCCGTAAATTCGGTTCCGGCATATAAAGCGTTGCTCAAATTACTTGACCACTTATAATGAGCAATTTCGGCACGCTGCGCCCTGTCCAACAGGGCCGACGCCTCTGAACTATCCGCTTCGGTAGCTTTAATATTGGAAATGCTGACAAAAGTTGCAATCGCGAACAGCAAAACCGAGCAAATAGCGGCTGCCACCCTAATCCATACCTGTTTTTTTATGCTTTTGCGCATGAGGGTTCCTCCTTCAAAAAAAATAAGTAGCCAAGCTGTGCAGTAACTTTTTATTTTATTAACAAGTTTTGCACAAGCAGATAAACAACTGCCTGTCAACCACAACCCTGCGGTCAGCAGGCAGTTGAAAAACCGTGTGTAATATATTATATTTCCAACGGCGTTTTTCCTGCAAAAATTTTAATTTTTTTGTACTTTTTTCAAATAAACTTGCATTTTTTATTATTCGTTCGACCGGCAGCGAATAACCACCTCGTCGCCCTCCAACAATTTCTGGCTAAACTGCCCCGGCAAACCATTAACCAAAAGTTCCACAGGTTTATCCAGGTTTTTGAAATCCAGGTCGGTATAGGGCAAAGCGTCTACCAGATAATGGACTTCGCCGCGTGGTTTAGCTGCCAGACTGACCGTTCGCCCATTCAGGTTTACCGAAACAGCATTGCCCAGCGCCGGGCTGGCCGCGCTATTTTCTTCTATTGAATTATAATCATTTAGATCATTATCGCTCTTGTTTGGTAAATTTTGGGGAAAGCTGGTCGATTCGTCTGCCAATTCTGTTTCCACCGCGTCGCCGGTTTTTAACTGATAAGTCAGTTCAGCCGGCAAACCATTCACCAAAACCAAACCGGTATAATCATCGCCCAAAATATCGATCAGGCTTCTGACGGCATTTTTGCCCGGTTGGGCCGGCTTAAACTCAATGCTGTCCCCGGCATGCACAACCGCCGACGGCTCGGCCTCCTCGCCGTTCAGTAAAATTTTGGCCGGCTGGCATTGACCGCCCCGGACAAACTGCCGTTCGCCGTTCAGCAGGAAAGAAAGGTTAACGCCGGTTCGTCCCATCATATCGCCATAACGATAACCGTTCATCAGCAGAATATCCCGGATCGTCAGCGTGCCGCTGCGGAAAAGCTTGGCCGGCAAACCGTTCAGCGTAACCAGATAGCTGTCGTTAATCATACCCAGGCCGGCAGAAATAGCAATCCCCAGCGGCGTGGAATATTCCGGATTATTCAGTTCAAAATCGTCAGAAAAGGCGTTCTTCTCAAAATGGTGGCCGGCAATCGTTACGCGGCTTTCATCCATTTTAAGCTGCTCCGCCACTTGCTGACGCAGACCGTAAAGCTTGCTGCCGCCGCCGGCCAAAAACACCGCCGATGGCGCCTGACCGTTCAATTCCATAATTTTTCCGGCAATTTCTTTGGCCAACTGCTCCAGCGCCGGTTGAATCAAATCCAGCATCTTAGCCAAAGTGATTTTATGCTGCATGCCCAAAATATCCGTATAACGCAGCGGCTCCTTACCACCAAGGGCTATTTTCAGACTTTCGGCCGTCTTAAAATCAATCAACAGCTTTTTCATCAACAGCTCCGTAACTTCGTCGCCGGCTACTGTCGCCATTGTATAGCCAACCACGCTGCCGTCGCGGCAAACTGCAATATCCGAGGTTCCCGCGCCAATATCCACCAACACCAGATTAAGCAGCCGGATGTCAACCGGAATGGCCGCGTTCAGCGAAGCGATAGGCTCCAAAGTCAGGCTGGCCACCTCCAACCCCAGACGGGAAACCACCGTGTACAAACTGTCCACAACCTCGCGCGGCAGGAAAGTCGCCACCAAATCGACCTCCAAACGGCGGCCGCGGTGCCCCTGCAAGGTAGACATGGGATATCCGTCCAAACGATACTGCGCGGCGGTGTAGCCCACCATGTAAAAATAACTGTCTTTTTCCTGTAGCACTACGTTTTCCGCCGAGGCCAGCGCGCCGGCCTCCAGCTGATTAACCATCTCGTCGCTGATCTGGCGCGGTTCCTCATATTCCAGGGTAAAATCAGCCTTTTGCGAACGCAGAGAACGCCCCGCCGCCGCGACGCACACCCGCTTTAAGCGGATGTGCAGCCGCTGCTCCAGGCGTTGGATAACCTGGCGGGCAATTTTAACCACCTGATCAATATCTTCAATTTGGCCGTCCAGCATAGCGCGTTTGCCATGTTCTTCTTTCTCAATATCCAAAACATGGAAACGACCGTCTTCGGCTCTGCCCACTGCGCCCACGATACTTCTTGTTCCAATATCCAGCGCAAATATCACGTTCTGGTTCTGCTCCTGATATTCCTCCGGCAAAGTCGCCACCCCATCTCCGTTTTTGCTGTTTTCTTCCTCCGGCCAGGCCAAACCCAATCTGGCCGCCACCCGGCGCCTGGCGATAACTTCCCGGCGCCGCATTAATATTTACTGTTATAGTCCGACCCGCCTGCATATCCAGCAGAAGCGTCATAACTATCATCGGCCGCCGCTGGTTCAGCAGCCGGCTGGAACTGCGGCGTATAGCCCAAATCCTGTTTCAACTTGAAACGGCTCATCAACTGCTCCATAATCTGCGACTGCGAAGAAAGTTCCTGGCTGGCCGCTGCTGTTTCTTCGC
>CAQWMM010000036.1 GCA_948907985.1 uncultured Bacillota bacterium | reverse complement strand
GGTTCCTGGTGCAGGCGATCGTCAAAAGCCACCGCAAAAAGCTGCAAATCACCGGTAGCCATCGCCCCCACCATTAAAGCCGCACATTGTATATTATGCACCGCATCTTCCCGGCGTACCTCAGCCGGCAAAATTTTTCGGGCGCGGCTGGTTGACAAAAAGAAGTCCGGCACCGCCGCAATCACCCGCAAATCCTCCGGCGGCGTAAGGCGCAGAGCCACCGTTTTACCGCCCCGCTGACAGGATGATACAAAACCGCCGTAAAGCGCCGGCGCCACATTGTCCGAGTGCCCCTCCAACTCCACCGCCAACTCCAGCAGATCCTCCCGGCCAAGCGGTTCATCCAGCAGCAGATTAGCCGCCAACAGACCGCCCACGATAGCCGCCGCCGAGCTGCCCAAACCGCGGGATACCGGTATAACATTATACATTTTAAACTCCAGGCCGCCAAAAGGCTGGCCGACAGTTTCAAAAATCCGCCGGGCGGCGCGCACCGTCAAATTCTCCCGGGGCTGCTCCATAGACTTAGTATGGCTGCCCATATTCACCAGCCGGATTCCCCGCCCCTGCAAACGGCGCAGCCCCACCGTATTATACATTGCCAGCGCCATGCCGAAAGTGTCAAAACCCGCGCCCATATTGGCCGTGGTAGCCGGAACCTTAACATTAACCTCTTGCAGCATTGTTTATCAGGCTCCTTTAACACGGATCAGGCTGGCAACACAATCCACACAGCTTAAACGGTGCAGCCGGGCGACCGCCTCCTGCAAATTGGCCTCCCTCACCTGGTGCGTAATCAGCACAATCTCGGCCAGGCCGCTGTCCATAACGCGCTTTTGGATCACCGAATCCAAACTGATTTCCGAGGCCGCAAAAGCTTCAGCAATCTGCGCCAAAACCTTGGGCTTGTCCTGAACCATCAAACGAATATAAAATTTGTTATTGCAGTCGCCAATCGGCAACACCCGCCGTTTGGCAAACAAACGCAGGCCATAGCCGCCCTGGGTGCCGTTCACAATATGCCGGGCGGCGGCAATTACATCGCCGGCCACCGCGCTGGCTGTCGGCAAAGAACCTGCGCCGCGCCCATAAAACATAGACTGCCCCAGCGCGTCGCCCTCCACAAACACGGCGTTGAAAACATCATTCACCGCAGCCAGCGGGTGTTCAGTTGGAATCATCAGCGGATAAACGCAAACCTCAACGGCGTCCTCCGCCGCAGCGCTGGGCCGGGCCAAACCGACCAGCTTAATCACATAGCCCAGCTGGGCGGCATAATCAATATCAAACTTACTGATTTTGCCGATACCCTCCACATACACCATATCTTCAGTGATATTGGCATTATAAGCAATCGAGGCCAAAATCGCCATTTTGCGCGCCGCGTCATAACCCTCAATATCGTTGGTGGGGTTGGCCTCGGCATAACCTAGTTCCTGCGCGCGCTGCAAGCAAGGCTGAAAATCCGCGCCGGTGCTGGACATCTGGGAAAGTATATAGTTGGTGGTACCGTTGACGATACCCATAATCTCCACAATATTGTTAGCGGCCAAACTGTCCTTGAGGGCTTTCAAAATCGGAATACCCCCGGCCACGCTGGCCTCAAACAGAAAATCCGCCTGATGTTCAGCCGCCAGCTGAAATAACTCCGCCCCATGCGAGGCCACCAGATCCTTGTTGGCCGTAACCACCGATTTTCCGGCGCGCAAAGCCGCCTGCACCATCTCAAGCGCCGGATGAATACCGCCAATCAATTCAATCACAATATCAATTTCCGGGTCGTCAGTCAAATCGTGATAATCCGTTGTGGCGGTGGTTTCCGTCAAACCCAGCTCGGCAATTCTGGCCTCCGTATAGGGCAAATCCAAATTGCAGATTTTTTTAACCACAATATCCACCGAGCGCCGGCCAATCAAAGTCCGGTTCTGGCTAAGCACCTGCAAGGCGCCGCCGCCCACGGTGCCCAAACCAATCAAACCGACGTTTATCTTTTTTTGCATTACCTTATCAACCTTTCTTATTTTATCTTTTAGCCTGTATTCTCTGGTTTATATTTTAACACGTTTTATTTGCTGTTAGCCAGTTCGCCGATATAGTCCGCGCTCAAAATTCCTGGCAGCTGCTGAATAGCCTCCAACAAGCCGCCCAGCGAAAGCTCACTTTCCGAAACCTCCATTGTAATGGTGGCGGCGGCAATACCCGCCAGTGGCATATCCTGGTTCAGCGTATGAATATTACAGTGATTATCCGCCAAAACGGCCAAAACAGCCATCAGCCGCCCCGGCGAATTATCCATACGAATATTCAGAACCACCACCCGGTAGGTTTCCTGCTGATAAAAGGGAAAAATTCCGTCCTTATATTTATAAAACACACTGCGGCTGATATTCGCCATTTTCACCGCCTCGTTAACGCTGTGCGCCTCGCGCCTGGCCAAAAGCTGCTTGGCCAGAGCAGTGCGTTTAATAGCCTCTGGCAAAATATCGTCATAGATAATATAGGCTTCGCGATTTTTTTTCATTTTTCAACCTCTTTTTTATCTGTCCGCAAGTTACGGAAGATTATCCTCCCCTGGCATACATAACATAGGTGCAATTATAACAAAAAGCTGGGAAAAAAACAAGAGTTTTTCCCAACTTTTTTGTTAAATTTTTTTGTGTATACTTTATTTTTAACGAGTTGAAAAGAATAAAGCCCCGGCCTGTAACCAGCTCCACAGCCAGCTGCAAGGGCAAATGCTTAGAGCCGCCAGCTAAAATGCAAAAAAATACTCCACAAACCAAAGGTTCACAGAGTACCTTTTTTAATTATTCCACTCTTAATTATAAAACTTAATTAGTCTGCTATATACTCAACCATATCATAGCCGCCTTTTTCAGAGTAAAAATATACCTTAGCCCGATAAGAATAACCAGATTTAGCTCCTGAATATGACACGCTGGAACTGTATGTAGCCGTATTATATCCTAACATATTGGCATTGTTTGCCGCTTTATATGTAGCAATAGCCGTCCATTGGCTGGAATTTGGAGCCTGCTCTTGCAAAATGATTGTTTTTGCGCCAAGCACATCCATAATATCCGTACCAATTATTCTAAAAGCTACAGTAACAGTTCCCTGAGAATTAACGTTTGTGTCTGCTCTGGCTTCTTGAATGTACTCACTGGCCTGGACCGCAGCATTAGCCACAGCCGAAATACTAAAAATAAATATTAAAAGTAATGCTGTCAAAGTAACTTTTTTACGCATTATTTTCACTCTCCATCAATAGATCTTATTATTTTTTCTGCTTCTTCTACGGTAAATTTACCAGTAATAGATCCCTCAAAATTACCGTTTTGCCAAGCTATTACGCTATTATCTAAATTAGTCATAACATAATAAACTCTATTTTTTATCTCATATGTTATAACGTTTTCATCATCTTTTTCATACAAAGCTTTCTTGTTATCACCAAGATACATTGTATAACTAATAACCAGTGCGTCAGTTTTATTACCTGTTTGCTTAACAAAGGTGGCATCAATATATTTAATATAATCCTCGTATTTATCTTCGGTTATTGACTTCAACGTATAACCGGCCGGCAACCATTTTGGTACAGTATTTTCCGGATAACCGTATTCAGCCAATTTATCGGCTAATTCCGATGTTACAGGCTCATCTTCAAACCAGAAAAAATCTCCTGTCCAGCGGCCAATAGTAGCAATAGGATCATAACCCAAAGCATACGCGGTAAAGGTTCCGCCAAATAAACATATCAAAAGTACAGCAACGGCACTGGCAAATCTGCGCCAACGTTTCAGCCAGGGCTTTATTGGCACAACATTTTCTTTGCTTTCTTCCACATAACCAATATCATCCAAAAAGGCTTGCAGTTTTTCTTCGTCTTCAAGCAAAGTATAATATCTTTCATAAAACTCTGCTTTGGCCGCGGCTACATCAAATTCTTCTGGCGGTTCTTCGTCTTTCTGGCGTTCTGACAACAGATCAAGAATATAAAATATAGCTTCCGGTTCCATCTGTTCAGCCTCTGGGGCGTCAAAATCAGCTCGCAGTAACGCCTCTAAAATGTCTGTATCAACATTGTCGAATTTACTATAATCTAAACGCCCTTTATCTTCGACCTTAGACATCGCCAAGCCTCCTTTCTACTATATATATGTATCGACAAGTGCAAAAGGTTTCCATTTTTTTGAAAAATTTTTATTTTCTGCTTTCTAATATTTCTCTTAACTTTCTTTTACCCCTAAAAATTCTCAATTTGCAGGCATTTTCAGATATTCCCAAGTCTTTAGCGATATCCGCTATTTTTCTGCGCTTCACAGCAAATTCTTTCAACAACTCATATTCTTTATATTTTACCAAATCGCCATATAACAAATCTAAATCATCTTCATCTTCTTTGGACTCTAAATAATTTTCCAGCCATTCTTGTTCAGAAACCGATGATAACATTTGTGCGATCTTATTTCCCACACGATTAAAATTCTTTATTGTATTTTTCAACACAAACATTATATAGCCCTCTCGGTTAGGGCTTACTATTAACGCTTCAATCTTTTCACAGGCTATTAAAAATGTTGTTTGAATAACGTCGTCCACAAATGATTTATCAATGACAAATCTATTAGCATACCTGCGCAAAGCGCCTTCTTTCTGCATTTTCCAATATAACTTATCAACAATACCGTTTTCTTCTGGCTTCAATTTTCGTTCTAACATTATATCACGCTCATTTTTAGATTGAATAATATCTCCGCCCGATTATATTTAATTTTAACACATATTTATCTTTTTTCCAACTCTTCCAGAATATCTCTGATAATTTTTTCTATAAATCCTATATCCTTATCAGATTTATCACTTAACATAGCGTTAATATTTTTAAGCGCCGCCCTTTCCATATCTTCGCTAAACAACACATCCATAGAAACGCCCAGCTCTTTGGAAAGCTTATAAAAAGACCATAAACTAATTCCTTTCTGACCAGATTCAAATTTAGAAAGGTTGGATTGGCCAGCACCTATTGATTTAGCTAAAGCATATTGCGATAAATTTCTCTGGTTTCGATAAAACTCGATATTTTTGCCAACAATCGCCTTAAGCTTATCTTTTGATTTGCTTTTCATCAACATTCACCTGTAATTTTGATACTTACATTATAACCTTATTTTCGCATTCCTACTAATAGTCTAAAAAGACTAATTTATATGGTTAAATTATCAGGTGTTTGCAAATGAATTTTTTTTCTTTCACAGTTATTTTTCTTAAATCTTTGATAGACTAAAAAAGCAATCGTTAATGGGCGTTCACTCTTGACATCAACGCGACGCACTCAACATGTTTGGTACGCGGGAACATATCCACAGGCTGCACCAGGGACAAAGCGTATTTTTCGGCGCAAAACATTTGCAAATCGCGCGCCAGGGTAGCGGGGTTGCAGGATACATAAACCAGTTTTTCCGGCGCAAGCTGCAAAAGCCCGTTTAATAATTGTTTATGGCAGCCCCGCCGGGGAGGGTCCACCACCGCCGCGTCAATATTAATATGTTTTTTCAGCAAACGGGCAAACTCATTTTCCGCCCTGCCCTGCCAAAATTCTGCCATGCGTAAACCGTTTTGCCGGGCGTTGTTGCGGGCATTATGCACTGCTTCCGCGTTCACCTCAACACCTATTAAACGCTGTAAGCCCGGCAAATGTTTAGCCAGATAGATACCCAGTGTACCGATACCGCAGTAAGCGTCCAGCAAAACACCGGTTGCAGGAGCCAAAATTTTCTCCAAAACTGCCAACAAACGCAAAATTTGGCTGTTATTTATCTGAAAAAAGGCCTCCGGTGCAATTTGATATTGCACATTATCCAATGAGTCCGTCAAAAAAGACTCCGAAGAGAAGATTTGCCAGCCGGCGGTTGTTCGCACGCCCCACACCAACAAACCGGCAAATTCAGCGCTGATTTGCTGCAAATAGTTTCGCGCCGCGGTCAGCTTAGCATCATCAACAGGAGCGCTAAAGCATAAAAAGAGCATCAGCCGCTGTTCGGCAAAACTATAACGGATCAGCACATCGTCAACCCCGGGGGGCAAGTCCCCGTCCTGCAAACGCTCAAGCAAACTGTTAACCGGCATAGGAAAAAGCAGCTGACAAACGGCCCGGGCCGGCTGGTGAGAATTTTCATCCCAAAAACTCAGCGTATACTTATCACCGCGCCAGATAACATGAAATATCCCTTTGTTGCGATAGTGATAAATCTGGCCGTCGGCAGCCGGAATAATCGGCCGCATACAGGCCAGCTCCTCCGGAGCAAAACCTCCCAAACGCTGCAAAGCAGCCTGCACCTGCCCCTGCTTAAATTGCAGTTCCTCTGCATAGCTCATATGCTGAAGCTGACACCCGCCGCAGCCGTCATAAACCGGGCAATCCGGCTGAACACGCTGGGCAGAGGGCTCCAGCACCGCCAGCAGGCGCGCGTAAAAAACACCACGGCGTTCCTCGGCAATCTCCGCCCGCACCTGTTCGCCCTGTAAAGCGCCCGGGATAAAAACCACCCGGCCGTTTAATCTGGCCACGCCCCAACCGTCATGCGTATAGCCGCTTATTTGAGCAGTGATTTCCGCGCCCGGTTGCAGCGCGCCATTTTCACAATCATTTATATTAGCAAACAATATTGACAATCCCCAAAAAAATATTATAATATAGTAAGAATTTTTATAGAAATACGAGGTAAAACGAAATGTCCAAAACAGGTAAAATTACCAAAACCAACGCCATGCGCGCGCTGGATTCTTTACATATCAGCTATGAATACACCGCCTATGCCAGCGACGGCTTTATGGACGGCCTAAGCGTGGCCCGGGCGATAGGCAAAAATCCGGACAGTGTTTTCAAAACCCTGGTAACCATCGGCGCCAGCCGGCAAAATTATGTTTTTGTCATTCCCGTGGCCGCCGAACTTGATCTGAAAAAAGCGGCTGCCAGCGTTGGCGAAAAATCAATCGCCATGCTGCCAGCCAAAGAAATAACCGCCACCACCGGCTATATTAAAGGCGGCTGTTCGCCTGTTGGTATGAAGAAAAGTTTCCCGACAGTTATTGACGACAGCGCCCAGGAACAGCCAACCATAACTTGCAGCGCCGGCAAACTGGGTTTACAAATAACCCTCGCGCCTGCGGATTTAGCCCGGGTATGCAAGGCCCAATTCGCCCAACTTACCGTTTAAGCCGCCTATTTATTCAGCTGATCAGCCGGCGGCAGACCAAATTTTTTGCGAAAATAACCCTCGCCCTTAAAATAGCCCTCCGCACCATAAAGCGCCGCGCAAGGATTATGCCCCAGAACCCGATCCTTAACCACCAAAACGGTAAAAGGCGTTTCGGTATATTTAAAAAACAGCGTATCATGCCCGACGCACAGACCAAATACCACATTAAAATCCGTGCCGGCAGCCGCCAGCAGTTTGGCCTGACCAATCGGATTGCAGGCCGCCTCATAACCGCAGCCTTTCAATTTGTTTTCATCACTGATGCCAAATTCATTTTTGTCAAAACCGCCGTTTTTGCAGATTAAAGAGCAGGTTTTAACGCCATGGGCGCGCAGCAGACGATCAAAGGCCGCCGCCTCCCGCTGTAAGCCAACGCAAAAAGCAATGCCCACCAGCTTATATTCCATGCGTTTAATAAACTCAATCGTTTCATAAACCCGGTTCCATTGGCAGTAGCCGTCATGCTCAATCTGGGCAGACTCCTGAAAAATACGCAGGTTCTCGTCCTCATGATACGCCTCCGGCAGACCAATATAAAGCTCCGGCGAACGCATCGGGCAGTTCTGCGGCATTTTATCTTTGGTGTTGTTATAACAGGCTTTAACGGCGCAGTGCGCACAGGTATACATAAAAAATCCCCCTTTTTTTATCTGCTCAATAAACAAATTTGAATAATCGCGGTTTCAATGGCGTCCATAATATCGCTGACGCCGCTTTTAAACTTTTTATCCGCCGTCAACAAAGTTTCCAACGCCTTTTGTAGTTTTTTCTCCGTATATTTGCCGGCCTGTCTGCCGGCTTTTTCAATTACAAAAGGATGTCCCTTGCCGGTGGCGGCCATAATTTCCTTAACGGTATAACCATGCTGCTGCATACCCTTAACGATAAACAGCGTTTGAAAATGATCCGCCAAACGCGGCAACACGCTTTCCGGCGCTTCGCTAAGCGTAACCTGCTCTAGGGCGCGCAACGACTGGGCCAGATTGCCGTCCGCCACAAAATCAATCAGATTAAAAATACTGGCTGTGGCATTGCTGCTCACAACAGCTTCCACATCCTGGCGGCTGATTTCCGCCTGCCCGGCCGCATAAACGCTAAGCTTGGCCAGTTCATTATTAATCAGCGTGCAGTCATAATCGCAATAAAGTAAAAGCTGCTGTTTGGCCGCCGCCTGCATAACACAGCCATTTTGGCGCAGCAGTTCGTTCAGCCACAGCAGCGCATTGTTGCCTTTAAGCGCGGCAAATTCCTGCACCACGCCGCATTTAGCAGCTGCTTTGCACAGTTTTTTGGCCTTATTGATACTTTCGCCAGCCACAAAAACTACCACGCTGCTTGGCGTCGGATTTTGCAAATAAACCAAAAGTTCAGCCAAATCCGGCTCTGCCGCCTCCACCTCTTTATCGGCGGTCTCCGCCTGTTTTTTGCGGTTAGCGAACCAACCCTGCGGGCAGTTATCCACGATGATCAGCTTGCGTTCCGTAAAAAAAGGCATGGTGTTAGCATGGCAAAGCAACTCGCCCAAACTGACGGTTTCGCCATTCAGGCGCGTTAAATTAAAAGGATTATCCCCCAGCGCGACAGCCGCCACAACCTGCTCCACCGCCTTTTGCAGCAAAAAACGTTCCGCACCATAAAACAGATATACCGGTCGGGGATTGCCTGCCGCCAATTCTTTTTGCCAATCCTGCATAAAAACTCCTCGTTCCGTTCCAACCAATCCGCCCGGCTAAAAAACTTCCATAATCGTCTTAAACATCTTAACCGCATCCAGCGGCTTGGCAATATGGCCGTTCATGCCGCAGGCAAAGGCTTTCTCCACATCCTCTTTAAAGGCGTTAGCCGTCATTGCCAAAATCGGCACGCCGGCTTTTTGACGATCGGCAAAAGAACGAATGGTTTGGGTTGCCTTGTAGCCGTCCATGTTGGGCATTTGAATATCCATCAAGACAAGATCATAATATCCCGGCTCGGCTTTAAGCAACATATCCACACATTCCACACCGTCCCTGGCCCTTTCAATAATACAGCCTTTGGAAACCAGCATTTTGGTAGCGATAATGGCGTTCATATCAATATCTTCAGTCAGCAAAATACGCTTACCAGTCAATCTGGAGGTATCCACCGCTTCCTCCGTTTTTTTAACCTCCGGCGCTTCGCCAAGGCGCAGCGGCAAACGAATGGTTGTTTTGGTGCCCTTGCCCTGTTGGCTTTCAATATTAATTGTGCCGTGCATCATATCAACCAGTTCCTTGACAATCGCCAACCCCAGGCCGGTACCACACACGCCGCTCATGGTAGAACTGCGCTCTCGGGAAAAGGCCTCATAGGCGCGCGCCAAAAACTCTTCCGACATACCAATGCCGCTGTCTTCCACAACAGTTTCCAGCCAACAGTAATCCTGCCTGTCGCCCGGCAGTTCTCTGAAAGTTATGGCAATTTTGCCGCCCTCCGGCGTATATTTAATAGAGTTGCTGACAATATTTATAAAAATCTGCGAATAATGCGGCGTATCAAAATACATATAAGGATGGTTAATATCCATTTTAATCTGACAGTTTAATCCTTTCTCCTGTAGCTCGCCGTCAAAAATAGCGCAAAGCTTACGGCAGGATTCGGCAACGTCCAACAGATCTTCTTCAATATTAACCTTTTTGTTCTC
This sequence comes from uncultured Bacillota bacterium, assembly GCA_948907985.1. GTDB lineage: Bacteria > Bacillota > Dehalobacteriia > UBA4068 > UBA4997 > Avidehalobacter. The sequence continues at coordinate 9,165 of CAQWMM010000036.1, read as the reverse complement.
TATCCGGGAAAACTCCAAAACATTGTTAAGCAAATCCTGAAGTTGTTTAGATGAAATATCAATATTCTTCAAATATTCGCGCAAAGCGTTCAAATCCTTGCTTTCCAGGGCCAGATTTGTAAAACCAATGATTGCGTTCATCGGCGTGCGAATATCATGCGACATATTAAACAAAAAATCAGATTTGGCCTTACAGGCCGTTTCGGCCCGTTCAACCGCAACCTCCAGCTGTTCGCGCTGGCGCTCCAGCGCTTCTTTCTGTTTTTTAATCTGCTCGCTCAACTCCAGCTTCTCCGAGTTTTGCAGCAAACTTTCCACCATACTGTTAATATGGGCGCTCAATTCCAGAAACTCTCTGCTGTCTTCCACCCGCACTTCGGTATTCAGGTCGCCGTCCTGAATGTTGCGCAACTTAACGTTGATTCGCTTAATCTGATCAATTACCGTTCGGTTCATATTATTAATAACGACCAGAACCATGATAACCACAAGCATCACCAAGCCAACCAACAGAGAAAACTCATGCGCAAAGGTGGCTTTAAACACCTTGGCCAGCGGCGTTGACCAGACAATATAATTATCCCCAATACGCTGCACCCGGCAATAGGAAGGCGTCTGATTGATTTCGCTGTAAAAGCCGCCCGTTAACTGCAACTTTTCCGCCCGCAGGCCAATATCTGCAAACGACTTGTCAACATCTTCCACCATTGTGGAACCGACAATTATCCCGCTTTCAGCGTCCACCGCATAAAGGCTGTAATCCACACCGGTACGCAGCAGCGAAAATATATAGGAAAGTTCATTTTTCTGCGTCGCCCGCAAAACATTGTCGGGATACATACCAATCTGCACAATAAATTCGCCGTCTTCACTCCACAGGGCAGAATACTGCACCATTTTGCCCTCGGCGGTGTTAGGGGTAATATTCTGCACCAGCTCCAGCGTTTTATCGTTCAACAGCGGCTTAAAAAAACCCATCTGATCACCGGAATCAAAAGAATAATTAAAATATTCCGGGTGGGTTCCCGCAACTATTACGCCCTGCTTATTAAAGATATGTATTTCGTCAACTTCCAAATCGGCCGCGATCTTCTTCAGTTCGGCCAAGTCATCCCTAGCTGCTGGGTTATATTCCAAAATATAAGCCGCCGTTCTGGCGTCGTTTAAACAGGTAGCTTTATATTCCGCCCGCACCCGCTCCAACTCCAGAGAGTTTTCCTCCAGAATTTGGCCCACCTGGCCAAATATCTGCTCGGCCCGCTGGCTGGCGATTCGCTGCTCGCTTATCAACTGCATAAGCGTTGAAAGGAGAAGAATAATGCAAACCATAAGCAAGGTGATCCTGCGCATATTTTTAACAATAATATTTTTGATAGTTGGCATTGCGCACCCTCCCCTCAACACAACCTGAAACTTGTATATTCTCATTATATTATATCATAGGAACAAAGATAGTGCAACTGATTTTACAGATTGCACTATTTATTTATCTTGCTGTCCCACAAATGCCACAGGGCCAGCAGCGGATGATAAAAAAGCATGCGCGGGCCGGCAAAGCGCATCACCGCCCTAATCTGTTCCCGCATCGTCGGGGCATAGCAATGCACCGGGCAGCTGCTGCAAAAGGTTTTGGGCCGCCCCGCCCGGCGCTGCGGGCATTGGGCGGCGCGTTCCTGCGCATAAAGCGCCAGCCTGGCGCATTGCGGACAAAGCCCCTGCCGGCTTTTATGCTGCCCGCGGCAGTAAATGGCAATCATTTGAGCGACCACCCGCTGTTCCCGCGCAATTTTTTTATCCATATTATTTTCAGACATGTTGAAACTCCCTGCTTTGCTTTCTGATAAATATAAGCCTTATTACAATTCGCCCATATTCCCCAAATTCCTTTCAACTATTGCTTTTAACAAAACAAAGTGCTAAAATTAAATATCTGATAAATATTTCAAACAATAATTCCAAAAAAACTTTAGAATTGCCGACCAGCGGCATTACTAAAGCGTATATCAAAGGAGATTTTATGTTTTTATATAACTGGTATTTCACGCCTGTTTCACATAGCGCTGTGGTGGCGCAGGGAATTGTTATCGGCAGCCCCAAATTTGATGATGGCGATGAGATCCACACCAGCGAGATTAAAGGGCTTTCTCTGGTGGCCGGCGCATTGCTGGCCACCACCGCCTCCGGCCGCAATTATACCCTGCTGCCGGAAACTATCCAGCAGGCCTGCCCCGCTGATTATGACAAATGGCAATACATCACCCAAAACTGCCTGGAAAGTTTTGCAATCGACGCAGACAGTTTTCTGGCCAACTGCCGGCAAAAGCAGCAGGCCGCAGACGAAAAAGCCGGTCAGCTGCTCGCCGCCGGCGGTCTGTTGCTGGCCGTGGCCGGCTCCACCGTTATCCGCGCCTATTTCAAAGGCGAAACCGGGCAGCTTCGCAAGCCGCTGCTCTATACCCATTTGGGTATGTTTCAGGACTCCATGCTGCTTAAAGAGGGCGATCTGGATTTCAGCTACTTCCCGGAGGACAACCGCCTAACCCCCTATCACCTCTCCGCCAACATCAAAAACCTGCATATCTATAATCTGGGCCGCCAGCCGGTGCAGTTCGGCGAAACCGAATGCCCGCCGGGCCAGCTGGTGCAGATTTCGGCCAGCGAGATTTTTTAATATTCTCCAAAATCTCCGTCTATCTATTATAACAGATATTTTAAATTCTGGCGAGTATATTTTGTTCTGTTTTCCTGTCTTTCCTATAAATAAATACCCCCCCGGCGTGGCCGAGGGATATTTATTTCGCTAAAAACCAGGCTCATTAAAATTATGCCAACAACTCTTTCAGCAACAGAGCAAAGGCCAGCAAAAACGCCAAAAAGCAAATATTAATCAGCGTGAAATATCTAAAATAAGCGCCCTTAATTTTGCTGTTCTCCCGCGCCACCAGTTTATAGGAAATCAGACTGGCCATTGAGGCAATCAGCGTCCCCAGACCGCCGAAGTTGACGCCGATAATCAAGGCGGGGTAGTTGCTGGTAAAGCCGGAGAGCAAAAGCGCCGCCGGGACATTGCTGATAAATTGGCTGACCAGCACCGCCGCCAGCAGTTCATGATTAAACACTATCTGCTGTAAAAACTGATGCAGAACCGGCAACCGGCCAACATTGCCAATAAAGATAAAAAAACCAACAAAGGTCAGCAGCAAACTATAATCCACACGCCGAAAGGCCCCCTTATCCGCCAACAACAGCCCGCCTATGGTAAAGGCCAAAGTCAGCCAGCAGGACGTAACCCTGGCCACCGTCAGCAGGTTCAGCCCAAACAAAACGCCATAAACCAGCAGCTGGCCGGGTGCGGCGGATATGGCCGCCCTGCCCGCAATAGAAATTTCCAGCCCGGCGTGATATATTCTGGATTTGGCAAGGCTCCATATTACAACAGCCAACAGCGCCAAAACGGTATAGGGCAGCGTCAGCAGCACAAACTCCCCCAGCGTCATGCCGGATTTACCATATAGATACAGATTTTGCGGATTGCCAATGGGCGTCAGCATACTGCCCAAATTGGCGGCGACAGTTTGCAGCGCCACAATGGGAATGAGCAGGCGCTTTTGGGCCTTTTTGCCAATCAGCCGCAGAATAATAAAGGTAAACGGCACAAAGGTTATCAGCGCCACGTCGTTGGTAACCAGCATGGCCGAAAAAAAGCACAGCAGCACCAGGCCTAAAATCAGCTGCCAGACTTTCCGCACCCGCCCCAACAGCTGCTGCGCAACCCATTGAAAAAGCCCCGTACCCTGCAACGCCGCCATAACCGCCATCAGGCAAAATAAAATGACCAGCGTCCGAAAATCGACATAGGCCAGGTATTCCGCATCCGGCCGGACAAAAAGCATTGAAAGCAGCGCCAGCGCCGCGGCGGCGCATAACACGGTTTCCCGTTTGCAAAAACCAATAATCTTATCTTTCATAATTTCTCCCACAACGCCAATGATTTTTTATCACGGTGTGTAATTATAACATATTCTGCGGCAAAATAAAATATTTTTTGCCTGACAAGTGGTTTTGTTTTTATATGTTTACCAATATTGTAAACTTGTGTTAACAAATATACTTGACAATTTTTCCGTTTGCTGTTAAAATATATATCAAAAGCGAATTGTAAAAGAAAAACGGAAAGGAAAGTAAACTCTTATGAAGATCAAAAATCTGACCTGCGGCGCGCTGCTGGCCGCCATACTGGCAATTCTGGGCACTTTCAAGCTGCCGGGGCTGCTGCCCGGCACCGAGTTTCAGCTCTCTGCGCCTTTTGCGGTTTGCCTGGCCGCCTGCTTTGGTTTTAAAATGTATTTCAAAATCGGGATACTGGCCAGCCTGATCAACTTTATGCTGGGCACCCACACAATCATCAATATCACGGTGGCAATGGTGTTCCGCATCGTGGCCGGCGGCTTTATCTCGCTGTTGGGCAGCAACCCGTTTACGCTGCTGTTGGCCGGCCCGCTGGGGACCGCCTCCGGGAGGTTGGCGCTGGCGCCCATGCTGGGGGTTTCTCCCCTGCCCCTGCTGGCGGCGGCGCTGCCGGGCATGGCCTACACGGCGGTTGGCGCGCTGTTGCTTTACCCTTTGATGAAACGACTGACTCTGCTCCTTTACGGCGAACTGCCAGCCCCGCAAAATCAACTGAAAAAATTTATGAAAGGCGGCCTGTCCAATGATCGGGAATCCACAGCTATATAGCCTGAAAATGCGCGCCTCGCAACAGAACGCCCACATTTCCGGCGCAGAAAGAATAATCACCGAAGAAGAACTGCCGGACTGCTGCAACCAGCTTTTGCAGCGCGCCCTGCGCCACAGCAAGGGCAAACCAGATTTTATCAACCTGAAGATCGAGGCCGTCTGTCCGGAAGAAATTTTAACCCTGCCGGCGCTGCCGGTGCGCACCATCACCACCGCCACGCCGGAGGAGGGTATGGCGGCGGTGCGCGAAATTATGCAGCGGATGAATTTGGCGCATATTGACAAAATTCTGCAAATCTGGCAGCAAAGCTACGCCATGCGCGGGGCCATGCTGCTGCACGCCAACACCCTGCAAAGGCTGGAGCCGAACCCGGAGCGCGGCGTGCGCGCAACCTATATGGACGCTTGCCCGGCCGAACCCCGCCCTGGGCAGCCAAACAGCGGCAAAAATCACTTCAACGAGGCCCTGGTGCTGGCCACCAAGGTGGCGCACCACCCCAACATTCTGGCCGAGCTGTGCATATCCGACGATCCGGACTACGTTACCGGCTATATTGCCAGCCGGGAAATTGGCTATGTGCGCCTGACCACCCTCAAACCGCTGGGCAGCCCGGACGGCGGACGGATTTTTCTTTTCCGGGGCAATCAGGAAGAACTGGCGGACTGCATAAATTATTTGCAGCAGCAAAAGGTGTTGGTAAAAATGCCGGAGGAGATAAAAATATGAGCGTTGATAAGTGGCAGTGGCTGGACGACGAACTGGCGCGGCTGAAAGCCAAAAATTTATATCGCACCTTAAAGGTGCTGGACGGCGCGCAAAGCGCCCACGTCAGCTGGCAGGGGCGGGATATGCTGATGTTGGCCTCCAACGCCTATCTGGATATGTGCAACGACACCGAGGTTAAGGCCAAAGCCTCCGCCGCGGTGCAAAACTATGGCGCAGGCTCCGGCGGTTCGCGCCTGACCACCGGCACCAGCGCCATCCACATTCAGCTGGAAAGCGAACTGGCGCGCTTTAAGGGACGGGAGGCGGCCATTGCGTTCAACACCGGCTTTGCCGCCAACTCCGGCGTAATCCCGGCGCTTTGCGCCTCCCCGGACGATATTATTTTCAGCGACGAACTGAACCATGCCAGTATTATTGACGGCTGCCGGCAAAGCCCGGCGCGAACTGTTATTTACCGGCACAACGATATGCAGGATCTGGCGCAAAAAATAAAAGCCGCCCGGTTCAGCGGCCACGGCTTAATTGTCAGCGACGCGGTTTTCAGTATGGACGGCGATATTGTCAACCTGCCGGAGCTGCTGCAAGTTGCCAGGCAGTATAACCTGCTCACCATGCTGGACGAGGCGCACGCCACCGGCGTAATCGGCTCCACCGGCCATGGTGTGGAGGAACATTTTGGCCTGCCCGGCCAGGTCGACATTTTAATGGGCACCATGAGCAAAGCGCTGGGCGCGGAGGGCGGCTACGTCTGCGGCCCGCAAAAACTGATTGATTTTCTGCGCAACAAAACCCGCAGTTATATTTTTTCCACCTCTTTAGCGCCCGGCGTTATGGCGGCCGCTTTGTGCGCGCTAAGAATTATTGAACGCGAACCGCAAAGAACAGCCGCCTTGCAGGACAATGTGCGCTGGTTCTGCCAATGCCTGCGGCAGGAGGGTTTAGCCGGGCATATCCCCGCGCAAAACCAAACCGCCATTATCCCTATCCGGATCGGCGACGAGGCCAAAGCGGTTAAGGCGGCGGAAAACCTGTTAGCCGCCGGCTATTTTATCTCTGCCATCCGCTACCCCACCGTTAAACGCGGTCAGGCCATTTTGCGCGCCGCCCTGATGTCCAGCCACACCCGGGAGGAGCTAGCGCGGGCCGCCCGGGCCATCGCCCTGGCTATCAGTCAAGCTAATTAATTAGCTTTTTAATCTGATTATAAATACTCAAACCCTGCTTTTGGCCGTATTTGCCGACCACCGCCAGATAGATATTATGCTTGGCGTTGTTCTTTTTGCTATGTTTGGCGCAGAGCGCCGCCACGGCATTAACAATCTCACTGTTATAATTGGCCTGGCTTAAAACCCTCTGCACCTCGTTAGACAACGACGGCTGAACCTTTTTACTGCACTGTTCCTTATTATTAAGCGGCCCCTTGTCCGGCGTTTTTTTAGCGCTGGCGGCAGGGGCGCTTTTTTTTCTGGTTTTCGCCAACAGCGGCTTGGCGGCGGCGCTTTTGGCCGTCTTATCAGCCAAACCCGCCCGGCGGGAAATATCAAGCTGCGTTTGTTTTTGCCAATAAGCAATAATTTTGTCATAATCAGCGTCGTTGCTGACGATTACATACCGACAGGGCGCGCCGCCGTTTTGGCCCAGCAAATAGCCCAGATAAGACACCAAATGCATATCCAAAGACTGCTTGCCCGCGCAGACGATATGCGAAAACAGCTTGCAGGAATTGAAAGCGGCCAGAACCTCAATGCTGATTTTGGGCACGTTCCGGGTGGAAAAAATATGCACCTGATCCTGTTGGTTCAGCCTGTCCGGACACAACAGGTTGTCTTCATTAATATTTTCAAAATCTATTAAATAATATGTGGTATTTGATATGGCATTATCCGGCATTTAACGCGTTCCTCTTTTCCGCTTTCAGCATTGTTTTGTATTCCTCGCCCCAACTGCTCATCGCCATAAGAATTGGCCGCAGGCTCTGCCCCAGCTCGGTCAGAGAATATTCCACCCGCGGCGGCACCTCCGCATAAACCTGCCGCCGCAAAAGGCCGCTGGCCTCCATATCCCGCAACTGCGCAGTCAGTACTTTTTGGGAAACCCCGCCGATAGATTTTTTCAGTTCGCCAAAACGCCTGGTGCCGTTCAGCAAGTCACGCAAAATCAACACCTTCCACTTGCTGCCAATCAACAGCAGGGTCGTTTCCACCGGGCAGGCCGGCAGCGGCGGCGCCAAATTATATATCTCCATTGGTATCTCCTTTACTTTTAGTTTCTTTTTGATACTAAAATTTTAACATATCACCGCCCCTCTGTCAATAGTTACCGGCGGGTAACCTGGCCACAATAAAGTGCGTACTTTACAAGCAAACGCCGCCGATATATAATAACAACAGAAAGAGACGAGCGGCCGCTCACCCAATTTAAGCACGCAAAGGAGCGATTGATATGAACAAGAACACATTTACCAGTCTGCAACTGAATAAAGGCGAAATGCACGTTTATAATTTTGGCGAAATCAAACTGCACGCCTACCAGACCAACGATTTAATCAACGACGAAGTATTTATTCTGGAAAAGAACGGTAAAGCGGTGATTATTGAATCCCCCTGCTTTTTTGATAACAATCAGGAATTGACCGACTATTTGCAGGATTTGGAGGTTGAGGCCATGCTGATAGCCTATCACGACGCGGGCGGCAGCTTTATGCCGGAGGCCGCCAAATACGCCACCCCCAACGCCCGGGAATACGGCGAAAACGGCGGCGGCAAGGCCCTGATTGATAATTTCAGCGCGGCTTTCGGCGCAGCCTTTGATAGCTCTTTGCACCAAATCACCAACACCCTGGCCGCCGGCCAGGTCAACATCGCCGGGATTGACTTCGTTATCAAACCCACCACCGACGCCTATGATATAGAGATCCCGGAAATTAACGCCGTCTATACTCATATGCTGGGGCATGACTGCCACTCGATCGTGGCCGGCGCGGCCCATGCCCAGGCCATGATTGGGGAACTGCGCGGCTATATCGCCAAAGGCTGTTCGCTGATTTTAACCTCGCACTACACGCCGGAGGATTTGAAAGACGCCGAAGAGAAAATCGCCTATCTGGAAAATCTGCAAAAAATTGCCGCCGCCAGCCCCAACGCCGATAACTTTAAGGCCGAGGTGCAAAAGCAATATCCCCAATACAGCGGCCAAAATTATCTGGATATGACCGCCGGCTTCTTTTTCAACTAAAACGTCCATACGCCTTACCTTAAAAAGCAGTTTTGCCGGCCTGGCAAAGCTGCTTTTTTCGGCTTTATCGGACGGGCTGAACAGCAGCGGCAAGCCCGGGGCCAAAAAATGATTGCATTTTAAGGGTTTAACCGCTATAATTATAATATGAACAAACAAACCATAAAAAAACAAACAATCAGCCAACGCTGCGTTCAGGGCGTCGCCTACCAGTTGGAGCGCAAAGCGGTAAAAAATCTGAACCTGCGTATCCACCGGGACGGCAGCGTTTACGTTTCCGCCCACCCCCAAATCAGCCCAAAGCAGATTGACGATTTTGTCAGCCGCCACGCTGCCTACATTCAGCAGGCCCAGCAGCGCCTTGCCGCAAAAGCGGAGCAAATCCGCCGCCTGCCGCCGCAGGAATACCGCCCGGAGGATTGCCGGGCATATTTCAGCCGCCTGCTGGCCGAACAATACCCGCTGAT
>CAQWMM010000035.1 GCA_948907985.1 uncultured Bacillota bacterium | reverse complement strand
TGGGCGCGATTGTTAACAATCTGCTTAAGGACTTAAATTATCCCCTGTATTGCTCTTCTGATATTGAATGGCTGGAGGCCACCTCGCCTATGGGCAGCCGCATTATCCACAACTCGTTGGCCCTGCTGCTTTCGGCGGCGGCTGAGGATCTTTTCCCCCAACGCCAGCTAATGATTATGCACTCTCTGCGCTACGGACGTTTTTGCCGCCTGACGCAGGACGTCGGCAGCCGCCCCCTTTCCGCCCGCGATATTGAGCGGCTGGAAGCGCGTATGTATGAACTGGCCAAAGAAGACCTGCCCATCCGCAAAGACACTATCAACAAAAATGAGGGTATCGGTTATTTCAAGGCCTGCGGCGACTTCGCCAAGGCGCAGACTCTTTATAAAATCCCCGATAAACAGGCCACCCTGTACAGTATCGGCGGCCACACCCGGCATATGTTCAGCAAAATCGTGCCCAGCACTGGCTATCTGGACAACTTCAGCCTTTCCCCGTTTGAAGACGGATTTATTCTCACCTGCCATTATAACACCCCGCCCGACCTGCGGGATAAAAACCAGCTGGCCTATCCCAAAAGCCTTAATGTTACGCTGGACAATTACAGTAAATGGTCAAATATGCAGAATATCAACTATTGCAGCGATTTGAACCGTTTTGTAGAAAATAACGACTTCCACAGTCTGGTTATTATGTCCGAGGCCCGGCAGGAACGCAACTTGCAGTACATCGCCGACCAGATTTTCCAGAAGTTTCCCCAGGTGCGTCTGGTGCTGATTGCCGGCCCCAGCAGCTCCGGCAAAACCTCTTTCTGCAACCGCCTGGCAATCGAACTGCGCAATCAGGGCCTGCGCCCGATCACGCTTTCTATGGACAATTATTTTCTGGATAACGCCGACACCCCACTGGGGCCGGACGGCCAGCCGGACTTTGAATCGGTTTCGGCTATCGACACCCCTCTGTTTAACCAACATCTTTTGCAGCTGATCGCCGGCGAGCCGGTGGAAATGCCGGTATTTGACTTTAAAACCGGCACCCGTTCCGAGCGCACCATCCCGGTGGAGCTGGGCCAAAACAACATCCTGCTGGTGGAGGGCATCCACGGCATTAACGAAACCCTCACCAAGGATATTCCAGCGGCCAACAAGGTAAAAATTTATATATCCTGTATGACGACCCTCAGTCTGGACAATTTAACCCCCATGTCCACCAGCGACAACCGCGAGGTTCGCCGCCTGGTTCGCGACGTTAAATTCCGCAACATCTCGGCAGAAAAAACGCTGCTCACCTGGAACAAGGTACGCCAGGGCGAGGAAAAAAATATTTTCCCTTTCCAGGACGCCGCCGATTATTATTTCAACACCTCGCTGATTTATGAATTTTCGCTGCTGGCGCCCATGATTGCCCCGCACCTGCTGGCAATCCCGGAAACCAGCCCGGCCTATCCGGAGGCCCGCCGCCTGCTGAAGCTGGCCAACTGCTTTTTGCCCGCCGATCCCAAAGCGGTGCCGGCCTATTCCCTGTTGCAGGAGTTTCTGGGCGAGAGCGTTTTTGAAATTTAATTTTTAATATTGAAAAACTTAACTTTAAAAAGGAAAAAAATTCATCTTATACTTTCTCCAAAAAGCTGCATACTAACAACAGTTAGAAAAATTTTTTATATATTGGAGGAAGTTAAAATGAAAAGATTTGCTTATCTTATGGCCGCTGCCCTGTTGCTTATGAGCACTCTGGCCGGCTGCAGCAATAGCAAAACCGGCAGCACCGGCAACGGCACCACCGGCACGCCCACCAGCTATTCCGGCTATGGCTCCACCGGCACCAGCAACGGCGTCAACTCCGGCTACACCGGTGCCACCAACGGCTCCAGCCGCTCCAACGGCGGCAACGGCACGATGGGCTATTATCCCAACGGCGGACTGACGGGCAACGGCGCCACCGGTACCAACAACGTAACCGCAGATATGTAAAACAGAAAATCAACAGCGCCGGCCAGTCAGCCAGCGCTGTTTGTATACATCGAAAATCAATAAGCCGCACTATCCAAAAGCTGCGCCAAAATCACCATATTGCTGGCCTCCTCCGGCGTCAGCATTTTGCAGTTGACCATACACCTTAAAACCTGCTGCTGGCGCTGCGCCGCCAACTCCGGATTTTTCTTGGGATTGTAGACGCTGGGCGCGTTGGGCAGACCAGCCAGCAAAGCGCACTCCGCCTCGGACAATTCTTGAGGCGTTTTATTAAAATAACCCTCGGCCGCGTCATAGATGCAGTAGTAACCCGCGCCAAAATAAATATCGTTCACATAAAGCTCCAAAATTTCGTCCTTATCGCAAAGTTGTTCCAAATCCCAGGCCACAAAAACCTCTGCGATTTTGCGCTCCAGCTTTTTCTCCTGCGTAAAGTACAAATTTTTGGCCAGTTGCTGCGTAATGGTACTGCCGCCCTCCACAAAAGCGCCGGCTTTTAAATCGGCGTAAACGGCCCGGCAGATAGAAATCGGATCAACGCCGTCATGCTCATAAAACCGCCGGTCTTCCACCGCCACAACAGCATCCAGATAAAACTCCGGCAGCTGCTCCAGGCGGGTATAATGTTCTGCCAGCCTGGCTTCGGCCACAACCTCCTCCAGCGGACGCTCCGCCAGCGCCTCCTGATACAGCTGCCAGCCCTGCCAGGTAAAACCGCCGCAGATCAACAGGCCCACACAAATAACGGCCAATACTAATGTTCTGCCAACCCGATACAGTTTCTTCATCTCGTTCACCTCAACTTTACACAACTATTTTTATCACAATTTTCTTTCTTTACTATAAATACCGTTTTTTCCCATAAAATCTTGCGGTATTTTTATATTTTTTACACTATCAACAAAAAATCAGGCGGTAACGATACGATAATACAGCCGGGCCGTAATCAAATAAGCTAAAACGTAAAACAGAGCGAAAGCGCCATAACAACAAACGCAGATTTTGGTTAACAACGCCATATCCGTAATCCCAAAGGGAATAATCAGCAGAGAGAGCATCGGGAAAGCGAAAACCAAATGCAGCCCGGCCATCAGCAGCGGCAAAAAGAACAAAATCAACGTCTGCCAGTTAACGCTGCGCCGGATTTCCCGCGCCGTCATGCCCAGCTTGCGCAATATCCCAAAGGCGGCCTGATCCTCGTAGCCCTCGATCAGCTGCTTATAATACATAATCAGCAGCGCCCCGGCCACAAACACCAGCGCTAAAACAATCGCCAGGAAGAACAGGCCGCTGTTCATGCTGAAGAACCAATCCTTTTCCGCGCTGCGCACATCATAGTGAAACGGCGGCGGAGCGTCCCCGCCGGCCGCCTTGGCCGCCTGCTCCATTTCTTCAATCTGCCCCCAGACGCTTCTAACCAGATCCATACTCTGTTCGGAGTCGTCTTTCAGTTCCGCCGGCAGGTCAAAGGCATAATACCAGTTGATAAACGAGTAATAATCATAAACCTGACGCTGCACCCGGCAAATTTCCTGCATATCGGCTATATCCGGCAGCACCACCCACAGGCTGCGGCCGACGGCCTCGCTGCTGCCCAGCACCCCGTCCAGCCCGGGCAGCGCGCCCATAACCCGATAATTGGGCAGGGCCTCCACCTGGGGGAAAGACAAATTCAGCCAGGTATAGGGGAAACGGCTGTTCTCGCCGACATAAACCTCATCCGGGGCCAGCTGCAACTCCATGCCAAAATTCTTATTATAATCGGCCACCGTGATAAAACGCACCTCGGTTATATCCGGCATTTGCAGCATTTCGGCAAACTCGTTGCCGGGAGCCTCAAAGGTCAGTTCGCCCTCGCACTCAAAGGCCGCCACCTCCAAATACTCAAAATCCAGCCGATTGTCCGCCCGCCAGCCCCGCGCCGCCAGCTCCGCGTCAATCAGCCCGCGGTAGGTTTCCGCCGCCTGCCGCCGGTTGGCATAATAACTGCCGTCTTCATTATCCGGATCATAGAGGTTATGCACCGAGAAAATCATATCCTGGGGATAGCGCTGGAGCAGCGCCGCGTCCTTGCCCCAAAACAGGCAGCCGGTGGTGGAGATCATCACCAAAACCATGGTGGAGAGAATACAAATCGAGGCCAGGCCGGCGCCGTTGCGCCGCATCCGAAAAAGCATATTGCCGGTGGCCACAAAATGGCGGGTTTGGTAATAGAACTTTTTATTTTTTTGCAGCAGCCGGCACAAAGCCACCGAACCGGCCATAAACAGCAGGTAGGTAGCGATAATCACCATAATCGCCGCGCCAAAGAACAGCAGCAGCGCCACAATCGGATCTTTAATCGTGGCCGCCAGCCAATAAGCCGCCGCCAGCAGCACCAGCCCCAAAACCGCCAGCAGCCAGTTAGCGCGGGGCGGCCGTTCGCCAAAATTGGGCGCGCGCAGCAGCTCCACCGGCCGCGCCATATGCACCTGGCGCAGAGAATTAGCCAACAGCAGCAGAAAAATCAACCCGTAGAGCGTCAGGCATTTGCAAATTGCCACAAGCGAAATTTCAAAGACCAGGCTGGGGCCGGCGGCCAGCAAACGGCTTAAAGAAAGCTCGGCCAGCTTGCTGAAAACCACGCCCAACCCCAAACCGCCGGCCAGCGACAACGCCGCCACCAGCAGATTTTCAATCAGCAGCACCCAGGCCAGATTGCGCTTGCTCATGCCCAGCATATTATACAGACCAAATTCCTTTTTGCGCCGCCGCAACAAAAAAGAGTTGGTATAAAGCAGAAACAACAGCGAGAAAAACCCCACCACCAACTCGCCCAGACTAAGGATTTGCTGCACCGTGTCGCCGCCGCGCATTTCCGCTACAACGCTGCTGTCTTCCAGCGCCCCCACAATGTAATACATCATCACCATACCAACGCAGGTAAAAATATAGGGCAGATATACCCGGGCGTTTTTGGTAATGCCCTGCCAGGCCAGGCGGGTGTAAAAAGCAAAACCGCGCATTAGTCCACACCGCCCTTTTCCGTCAGGCCACCCTCGCTGGTTAACAGCGTCAGCGCCTCGGTAATCTTCTGATAAAACTGCTGCCGCGACTGCTCGGCCCGGTAAAGCTGGTGGAACACCCGGCCGTCCTTAATAAACAGCACCCGCCCGGCATAGCTGGCCGCCTTCACCGAGTGCGTTACCAACAGAATTGTCTGGCCGCTTTCATTAATCTGCCGGAAAAGCTCCAGAAGTTCATCCGCCGCTTTAGAATCCAGCGCGCCGGTTGGCTCATCGGCCAGCACCAGCCGCGGGTTGGTTATCAGCGCCCGGGCCACCGCCGCCCGTTGTTTTTGCCCGCCGGACACCTCGTAAGGATATTTGGCTAGTAATCCCTCAATGCCCAGCCGCCGGGCCAGCGGTACAAGCCGCGCCGCCATCTCCTTATAGGGCATGGCCGCCAACACCAGCGGCAGAAAAATATTATCCGCCAGCGAGAAAGTATCCAGCAGGTTGCAGTCCTGAAAAACAAAGCCCAGATTATCCCGCCGAAAAGCGGCAATGCTGCTTTCCTTAATCTGCGCCAGGTTTTTGCCCTCCAGCAGCACCGCGCCGCCGGTTGGCCGGTCCAACGCCGCCACCATATTCAGCAAAGTGGTTTTGCCGCTGCCGCTTTCGCCCATAATGGCCACCCACTCGCCTTTTTCCACCTTGAAACTGACGCTTTGCAGCGCCTCCACCTTTTGCCCGCCAAAACGAGTGGTGTAAATCTTTTGCAAATTGTTTACCTCTAAAATTGACATAATAACTCCTTTCTGTTTTCGCAACTATACACTTGCTGCCCTACATCCTTATTGTAGCACAGCCAAATTGCCCATTCCAGAGGTTTTACCTTGCATTTTTCCTGCCAGTCTTACATTTTTGTAAGGTTCGGTAAAATTAACCTTAATTTTGATATTGACTTTTTAGCTGTTTTCACATATAATAAAGAAAAGAGGTATTCGTTCTCAACGTCTGCCCCTCTGATTAGCTAATAAATAGCCGCGATCTTTTGGCGAGAGGCGCGGCTACTTATTTTTGCTTATGTTCTTCAAAAAATCAACCACCTGTATGCCAAGCTGAACAGCCTGCATAATTAAAGCAGCAATACTTATCCAAAACATTGCAACACCTCCCCTGCTCCTATGTAAGCGAGAGGGAGGATAAGGCACCCCCTCTGCACTTCGTTAAAAACGTTGTGGTTCCTCAAGGGGCAGCCGCATATTGAACGAATATTCTCTTTTCTGTTTAATATATTAACACAAATAAATTATAAAAGCAAGCCCGCATTTAATCTTATGCAAGCTTGCTTTTTATTTCACTCATCAACAGCCGCCAGTGCCGGCTGATATTTACTATATGATTACTTGCCGGGGCCAGCCGCCAGAATATCAGCGTCTACGCCGTGGTAGGTTTTGAAATTCTCCACAAACAGCGCCGCCAGCTTTTTGGCTGATTCGTCGTAAGCCGCTTTATCAGCCCAGGTGTTGCGCGGATTAAGCACCTCTGCCGGCACGTTCGGGCAGGTCTTCGGTACGGCCAAACCAAAAATCGGATCTGTTTCATATTCCACATTGGCCAGCTCGCCGTTTAAGGCCGCTGTAACCATTGCGCGAGTATAGGCCAGCTTCATACGGGAACCAACGCCGTAGGGGCCGCCGGTCCAACCGGTGTTCAGCATATAAACCTCGGTACCGTATTTGGCAATGTTAGCGCGCAGCAACTCCGCATATTCGCCAACGGCTCTGGGCAAAAAGGGCGCGCCAAAACCGGCGGAGAAAGTGGCCTGCGGCTCGGTGATGCCGCGCTCGGTGCCAGCCAGCTTGCTGGTGTAACCGGAAAGGTAATAGTAGCTGGCCTGATTACGATCCAGCTTAGCCACCGGCGGCAGAACACCGAAAGCGTCGGCTGTCAGGAAGATAATTGCCTTGGGCTGACCGCCCTTGCCGGAAAGAACCGCGTCCGGAATATAATCAACCGGATAGCCGGTGCGAATATTCTCGGTCAGGCTGTCGTCATCATAATCCGCCAAACGAGTTTCCGGATTCATCACCACATTTTCAATTACCGCGCCAAATTTGATGGCGTTCCAAATTTGCGGCTCGCCCTCGCGGGACAGCTTGATAGCCTTGGCATAGCAGCCGCCTTCAAAATTGAATACGCCTTTTTCCGACCAGCCATGTTCATCATCGCCAATAAGCTGACGCTGCGGATCAGCGGAAAGGGTTGTTTTGCCAGTACCGGAAAGGCCGAAGAACAAAGCGGTGGAGCCATCGGCGCCAATATTAGCCGAACAGTGCATCGGGCAAACGCCGCGTTCCGGCATCATATAGTTCATATAGCTAAAGCAGGATTTTTTCATCTCGCCAGCGTAAGAGGCACCGCCAATCAAAATCTCTTTGCTGGTGAAATTCAGGATAATGAACGCTTCCGAGTTGGTTTTATCCAATTCCGGGATCGCCTTAAAACCAGGAGTGCAAACCAAAGTAACCTCCGGTTCAAAATTGGCCAGCTCTTCCTTAGTCGGACGGCGCAGTAAATGATGAATAAACAGATTCTGCCAGGCGTATTCGTTAATCACCCGCACCGGAATCCGATATTCCTCGTCCGCGCCAATATAGCCGTCAAAAATAAAGACGTCGCGGCCCTCCAGATAAGCCTTTTGACGGCTGCGCAAAGCCTCAAAAGCCTTGGGGCAGAAAGGTTTGTTAATTTTGCCCCAATCAACGGTATCTTTGGTGGTTTCGTCCTCCACCACAAAACGGTCTTCCGGCGAGCGGCCGGTATATTTACCGGTTTCCACCGCCAGTGCGCCAGTGCTGGAAAGCACGCCCTCGCCCCGGCTCAAGGCCTGTTCCACCAGCAGCGCCGGTGATAAATTATCAAAAATCTCGCCCAAATTGATGTAGCCGGCCTGGGCCAGCTTTTCTCTCATACTCACGTTCATTCCCCCTTATTTTTAAAATTAATTCATAAGTATTCCGTACATACTTTAAATGTTTAATCCAAACTTTAGCTAATCAAACTACTTTACAATAAAATTGACTTAAAGCCTGCCAGCCCTGCGTTTACTTAAAGAAACGTTTAATTTCAATTTCCGCATTCTCCACGCTGTCCGAACCATGGATCAGATTTTCGGTAGTGCAGAAAGCATAATCGCCGCGGATGGTGCCGGGGGCGGCTTCCTCAAACTTGGTAGCGCCCATCAAAATGCGCATACCCAAAACCACGTCGGGGCCCTCTACGATCATCGCCAAAACCGGGCCGCTGGTCATATAAGCCTCCAGTTCCGGATAAAAGGGCTTATCTGCAATATGGGCGTAATGCTCTTTGAGAACCTCCTTGCCCAACTGCATGGTTTTAGCCTCCACAATTTTGTAGCCCTTGCGCTCAATTCTGGAGATAATCTCCCCAGCCACGCCGCGCTTTAAAGCGTCGGGTTTCAGCATGATGTAAGTTCTTTCCATTTAAATTCTTCCTCCTGTTTTTTTATAATATTGACATATTTTGTAATATTGACATATTTTATAATATTGACAATCTCAAGTAAGAAATTGCTAAATATTTTGATGAATATTAGACTGGCCGCTATTGAATCGCAAACGCATTGACAGCCTGCCTTATAAGCGGTTTAAGAGTGGTTTGGATGCAAGGAATTGGCTTGCAAGGCGCGGGAGGCGTACTAAAAGTACGTTGACCGAACCGCGCCAAGCCAATGACAAAGCAGACAAGCCGCTATTAAATCGTTTACCCTGTTTTACCAACCCAGGTCGGCAAATATCCCATACCAGTAAACCTGATTGCGGCAGCGCTCCGTTGCCTCGCGGAAGATATTTTCCCCGTCGCGGCGGCGCAGATAATAAATCCACATATCCTCCAGTTCGCTGGGGCGCAAAAAACGCCGCTGGCTGATCTGGCAGGATTCCTCATCTTTCATGGTATGGCTCCGCTCCACATAAAGGCTGTTTTTCTCCACATAAGCATAAAACCATTTGCTGGCTCGCCGGTTTGTCGGCATGGTGCGAACGTCGCGCGGATTAGCGGAAAAATCCGCCATAATTTTCTGCCAGCGTTCCAAACTGGCCTGCTGCTTAAAACCGCCGAAATTGTGTTTGGAGGGCCAAATTTCCGCAAAAATGCCAAACCAGTAAACCTGTAGCTTAGGTTCTGGCTGATCTTTTTGGGCGTGCCCGCGCCCCCATATTTTTTCTCCTTTGCTCCAGCGCTGATACAGCTCAAACATCTGCTCAAAATCTTCCCGCAGCAAATGGCGCTGCCGTACCAGCTTGCAGGCTCTTTCTTCGTGTTCAGGCTCCTGGGCATGGCGAACATAAAGGCTGCCGTTCAGCGTGCAGACATAAAACCAGCGCCCGGGCCGGTTAATCTTCGGCACTGTCTGCACATCTCTGGGATGTTTGCCGAACTCTTTTAAAATTTTCTGCCATTTGGACTCTAGCCTCTGCGCAGGGTCCCTTGTAATCTGTTTAGTCATAAGCAACCCCTTCTCTGTTTAATTTTATAAAATAAGCGGAAATATAATATTAAACTGCACCTGCAGTTGGCTGAAAAATCCCGGTTAAAAGACACTCCCCTGATTAAATTACCGGTTAAAATTTATATGTATATCTAAAACTACATATTATTTACATAGAACAACTTGGATTAGAAACTAAAACAATTCCTGCCGTACAATAATCTGCTCGCGGTCCGGCCCCACGGCCACCAGCGCCACCGGCAGGCCGCAAAGCTCTTCCAGGCGCAGAATATACTTTTGAGCGTTCTCCGGCAGCTCCTCAAAAGTACGGCAGCCGCTGGTATCCTGCTGCCAGCCCGGCAGTGTTTCATAAATCGGCTTGCATTTAGCCAATTCCTCCAGGGTGGAGGGCATTTTTTTCAAAATAACGCCGGTGCGGTTATAGCCGGTGCAAACCTTAATTTCCGGCAGGGTATCCAAAATATCCAGCTTGGTAACGCAGATATGCGTCATACCGTTCACCAGCGCGCTGTATCTGACCACCACGCTGTCGAACCAGCCAACCCGGCGGGAACGCCCGGTGGTTACGCCAAACTCGTTGCCCAGATTGCGCAGCTTATCGCCCATCTCATTGGTCAGCTCGGTGGGGAAAGGCCCCTCGCCAACGCGGGTGCAATAGGCCTTGGCAATGCCTAAAATCTTATCAATCCGCGTCGGCCCGATGCCCACGCCGGTACAGCTGCCCGCGGCCACCGTGTTGCTGGAGGTTACAAAAGGATAGGTGCCATGGTCCAAATCCAGCATAGAGCCCTGCGCGCCCTCAAACAACAGCTTTTGCCCGGCCTCCAGGGCCTCGTTTACCAGATAAATGGTTTCGCCCACATAAGGCGCGATCTGTTCACGGTAAACGGCAAAATCGGCGATCAGCCGCTCTTTAATCTCGCCCTCAATCACTGGCAGACCAGCGCGGCGGAAGATCTCGTTTTTCTCCCGCAGGTTATAATCCAGTTTTTCCAAAAAGGGCTGCCAGGCCATCAAATCCAAAAGCCGAATACCCTGCCGCGCCACCTTGTCCATATAAGCCGGGCCAATACCCCGGCGAGTGGTGCCAATTTTTTTATCACCCTTTAAGCTTTCCTGATAATCATCCATTGTGAAATGATAAGGCATAATTAAATGCGCTTTTTCAGAAATCACCAGGTTTTTGGTGGAGATTCCCTGATCCTGCAATTTTTTAATTTCCAGCAGCACAATGCCCAAATCCAGCACCACGCCGTTGCCAATCACACAAATGGTTTCCGGATTGAATATACCGGAGGGCACCAGGTGCAAGGCGTGTCTGACGCCATTAACCACAATCGTGTGGCCGGCGTTGGAGCCGCCCTGGCAGCGCAAAACCATATCCGCCTGGCTGGCCAGATAATCCGTAATCTTCCCCTTGCCTTCATCGCCCCATTGCGAACCTACAACAATCAGTGAAGCCATAATAATTCCTCTTTTCTGCTGCGATATTCTTTAAAATAGTTTTCTAATTAGAATTATACTATTTCAAGTTAGAACTGTCAACAAAATTCTTCTTTTTATTCATTTAAAAAGAGCGACAAAAGAAATTTTATTTTATTTTTTTAATTTATCCTGAAAATATCCGGCAGTTCCTGGGGGGCCTGGCCCTGCCAAAGCTCAATTCTCAATTGGCTGCCCTCGATCCGGCAAAGAATAAATACATCTTCCGCCAGATTATTTTGCCAGCGTAAATCCAACGCCCCCCAGGCGACGGTGGCGTCGGCGCCGGCCGGGGCGTAATCCACCCGGCGGGAATGCGTATGCCGCTCCAAAACGGCCAGTTCCGTCTGGCGCAGCGCCATATAAAGCGTGCTGCTGACCTGGCAAACCCCGCCGCCATAACCGGACGCTGTCTCGCCGCCAACAAAAATCGTCGCCAGTTCATAACCGCGCTCCGGCGTACGCTCGCCCACCACGGCGTTAAAAGAAAATTCTTCACCGGGAACCACCCGCCAGCCGTGCAGCGCCTGCGCCGACAAAAAAATATTCTGCGTGCGCCCGGCCAGCGCCGGATTAAAAGTGGTTTCCGCCGCCGCCAAAAGCTGTCTGTCCAACTCCTCCGCCCAAAAATCAGTTAAAGCAGGCTGCAAATTCTCCCAGGCCCGCGCCAAATCCTCATCAGCCGGCATGCCATAGTCCGGCGAATCCGCCGCCGCGTTCGCCGCCAATTCTGCCGGCGGCAATTCTTCCGGCAGCCAGATCTCCACCAGACCGGCCTCCACCTGATATTGCCAACCCCAAATGTCCAGCAGCTGCACCGGCAGGCAAAGAGTATCCGCCAACAACAGCGGTTTGGCATACTGCGCTTCGGCCCGGGGCGGCGCTCCGTCCGGCGGCAGTAAAAAGACCGTGCCGCAGCCCGGCAGCAGAGCCACGCCCTCCTCCTGCGGCTGGCTGGGCAGCCACACCGCCGCCCCGGTATGCACAGTACCATTATAATATTCAAACCAGCCCAGAGCAGCCCCCGAGGCCTCGGCCAGCAGACGCAGCGGAATATACGGCTCGTCAAGCTGCCAGCCCGGCCCTTCCTCCCCGGCAGGCGGAATTTCGGCGGCCAGCCAATATTCCGCCCGGCCGCCGTCCGGCAAATGCAGAACCAAGCGCCAGCCCTCCAAATCTGCCTCTTCTATGCCGCCCGGCTCCGCAATCGCCCAAGCCTTGGCCATGGAAAGCCCCACAAAAAAAATCACCAAAAAACCCAAAAGCAGGCAATATGCCCGAAAAACCGCGCGATTTTGCATAAATTACCCCTCCCGGCAAATATTATCAAATTCATTATAACTGGCAGGGCCAGAAAAATCCCGCAAAGTTTGTCAGGCAAAGGCAGGTTATTTAGGCCATTTTAGACGATTTTCCGCCTGTTTAGGCTTTTTATGTTCCGATTGTTGCAGCCTGCCCAAAAATTTGTGCAAAATTGCAGGATTTTTTTGTAAAAAAGCTTGACAACCGCCGCTGCTTGTTCTATAATATTAAGGCACGCATGATTTGTGCTTGTGCATTTTGGACCATTAACTCAGTTGGTAGAGTAGCTGACTCTTAATCAGAATGTCCACGGTTCGAGTCCGTGATGGTCCACCAGCATGATCCATTAGCTCAGCTGGCAGAGCACCTGACTTTTAATCAGGGTGTCCCGCGTTCGAATCGCGGATGGATCACCATTTTTGGCACGTTGGAGAAGAGGTTTAACTCACCAGCCTTTCACGCTGGCATTCAGGGGTTCGAATCCCCTACGTGTCACCAACCAAAAAGCCCTCGGAGAAATCCGGGGGCTTTGTTTTGCCGAAAATCAAATAGTTTTTAACTTTCTCCATCGTATCTTCATTAACGGTCAGGCATGCCGCCTTTCTGCTGCTTCGCCGTACTCACAGCAAAAAAATATAAAACGTGGCCAATTTTATTCATACTCAACACCGGCTACCTTTTTCTCCAAAAAAGCTGGTTTTTAGGCAAGGGCTATGCTATAATATATTCACTAACGCCTCCAGGCAGAAAGGAGGTGTTGAAATGGACGTTCTTTTCTCTTTTGCCATTGTTGTTGCGGGTAATGTAGCATTCTACTACATTATCAAATGGTTAGACAGCATTTGGCGTTAGCTAGCCTGGGCTTGAGTTCGTGCCTACATATAAACGAATTAGAACCCCCTCAGAGGTGCAACTCTGAGGGGGTTCGATTTGTGCTAAAATGAACGTCCTTTTCTTTCTGATACTATTTTAGCACAGCAACGAGGTTTTGTCAAGCAGCTGGACGCCAGGGAAGTGGCCCAATAAATAAATAGTTTTAAGATGAATGTTTAATTTTTCTATTACTAAACAAAAATTAATATTGCATACTTCCATAAAATATACTATAATAGCAAACAAGGGCGGTACATATTTGTACGCCCCCAAGGGTTGATTTTTTGAACAGGCGGTTAGTCCTCGATGAACCATGTCGTCCTTTAGCATGGGGAGAGGCCTGGGGCCCTCCCCAAATTGTTCGTCGGGGAGGTGATGCAATGTTTTGGTTGAACATCCTGTCAGTAGTTATGCAAGCAATTCAGCTAGGCGTACAACTGATTCAGTTTATATCGGAACAACGCAAACAAAAATAGCCGCCCAGTTTCGCGATTGATGACGGCTATTTTTTAGCACAAAGATCGAGGACTGACCCAGTTCAAGAGTCAACTCTTATTTATATTATAGGCAATTTTCTGCTTGCTGTCAAGTGATAGAGCAAATTTTTCACAAAATAGAAACCCCTCGGTGCCAGCCGAGGGGTTTCGTTTGCATTTGCTACAATGGATTTCAAGTTCTTTTGGAACAAGGTTATTATAGCACTAGGCAGTGTGTTTTGTCAAGCAGGAAAAGTGGAACGGCGGTGGAAAAATCTACATCTTGTGGTGGGCACGTTGATTAGGCACAACTAACATGTTAAACCTGAAATTTTTGTGAAAAATATGTGAAAAAAGTTTAAAATTAATTTAAAAAACTCTTTACGCAAACCGCAAGATGTGATATAATCGGTTACGATAAAGCCTGTGTATACAAAATTTTTATTATCACAGGCCTGGGGCTATGGTTGTTACGCCCCTGGGGGGAGGTTATAAAAACTTCTGTATGTTTTAGTTCAGCGTGTTCCCCACCGCGGGATTAACGTGTTGACTAAAGTTCCTTATGAGCTGTTCGGCAGGGCCGCCGCTTTGACAATTTGAACAAATATTGCAGGGATATTTGTTCGGCAGTTGAAGCCGGCCATTGTTGCGCAGCCTGACATATAGGAAAGCGTTTGACGCAGGCAGAAAAAAGCAGATTACACAACTTGCACTGGCAGAGGGATTAATCCAGAACAGCAATTATATTTTTTTCTCTCCGCTTTTTGCAATAAATCTTTCTGCCGGAAAGTTGTTTTGATACTTTTATCTGATACTTTCATCAAATTTGCCGCCGTCAAATGCAAAATGCAAAAAAGGAGGAAAAAAAATGAAAGACAAAAAGTTAGTTCGTATTATCGGTATCGTACTTTTTGCCGCTCTGATTGTCTGGACCGTTATGACAATCATGGGCCAACCGGCTGCTCCCGACGCTGAAGCATTGGGCGGCGCAGACGCAGAGGCTTACAAAACAGCCAAAGCGGCTTATGACGCTACAATCAAGCAGGGCCAGGCTTATCTGACACTGGGCGTTCTGGTGGTTCTCGCCTACTTCTTTATTACTGAAGCGTTCCCAATCGCTATGTCCGCTATGTGCGTTCCCTGTTACTACGCTGCATTCGGCTTTATGCCTTACAAGACAGCGTTCGGCGGTTTGGTAGACAGCTCGGTAATCCTGTTCGCCGGCATGTTCCTGGTTGGCGGCGCTATGTTCCAGACCGGTTTGGCGCAGAAAATTGGTATCACCTGCGTTAAGGCGGCCGGCGGCTCCGAAACCAAGCTGATCCTGTTCATCATGATCATCACCGGCATTCTGTCCGCTTTCCTGTCCAACACTGGTACCGTTGCCTGCTTGCTGCCCGTTTGCTTGGGTATTGCAGATTCTCAGGGTATGAACCGTCCCAAGCTGTTGATGCCTCTGGCAATGATGGCTTCCTCCGGCGGTATGATTACCATGGCTGGTACCCCTCCGAACATGTCTGCTGCCGCCACTTTGGCTAACAGCGGCATCAACATCGGTTTCTTCGACTTCGCAGTTGCCGGTATCCCGATCGCTATTCTGTCCATCATCTACATGATGTTCGTTGGCAACCGTCTGGTTCCGGAGCGTCATTCTGATATGCAGCTGGCCGACGAAGAAGAAGGCAAAGTTTATGACACCAAGAAACAGATTATCTCCGGTGTTGTTTTGGTTGCAGTGGTTATCGTTATGGCTACCGAGGTTATCGGCTTGCAGACTGCGGCTGTTATCGGCGGTTTGCTCTGCGTATTCACCGGCTGCTTGACTGAGAAACAGGCTTACCAGTCCATCGACTGGACCACAATCTTCCTGTTTGCTGGCGCTTTGGGCTTGGCAGACGCTATGAAGACTACTGGCGCTGGCGCTTTGCTGGCTGACAAGGTTATCGGCATGCTGGGCGGTTCTCCGAACCCCTACGTTCTGATGATCACTCTGTTCATCCTGGCTGGCGGTTTGACTCAGTTCATGTCCAACACTGCTGCTGCTGCTCTGCTCTGCCCCATCGGCCTTTCTATTGCTGAAGGTCTGGGCGCTGACCCGACCGGCGTTGTTCTGGCTATCGGTTTCTCCTGCTCCGCAGCATACTGCACACCTGTTGCTACCCCGCCGAACACCATGGTTTATGGCCCCGGTGGTTTGACTTTCATGGATTATGTTAAAGTCGGCGTTCCGCTGTTCCTGTTGGTCGGCGTAGCCTGCGTTATCATTATCCCGATCGTTTGGCCTTTCTTCCCTGCATAAGAAAAGCCTTGCAACATAAATATAAAAAAGAGTGGCTTAACGGCCACTCTTTTTTTGTGAACATTTGGGCTGTAGGCGCAGACAATTTATCCGTTTTTATCTCGCCAGTCGTATAGCTTTTTTCCAGATAATATGTTATAATTATATTGTTGTCTACCCGATACCTGGCAACAGGAAGGAGGTAAATTTACATGGCAACACTTTTATACTTAGTTATCACCGTTATGGGCAATGCACTGGGCATAACTTTTGCTCATTTCTTTGTCAAATGGCTGGACGGCGATAAATAGAACCAAACAGCCTCAACAGTTTCTCGTTGATAGTGAGAACAAATTAAAAAACCCCAAGGAGTGCCAGCTCCTTGGGGTTTTTTGTTGTCAAAATCTACAGACAACGCTTCTATACTTTTACCGCACCTTTATTCTATCACACTTGCTAACCTTTGTCAAGCATCAAAATAGAAGAACTCCAGCGGCAACTGGGGTTCTTCGTTTTGCATTTTTGGTGAAAATATGTCTTTATATATCTCTCATTGCTTAAATTATACCACCAACCAAACTTTTTGTCAACCCAACTTTTATAAATTTATAATATTGACAACAAAGCAAAAATATTTTTCTTATCTATTAAAACATTGTCAACATCTCTTAAATTATTTGTTCAAATCGCTTAAAACACCGTAAATATTAAACCAAAACTGTTTAATATGCTAGTAGACAAGGCCGGAAAATTGGTGTAAAATATATATAATAAACTATAAGCAAAAGTTCTATTAAATTTCATTAAACGCTCCGCCCGGCTTTTGCACAGAAAAGCCGGAAAACGGAAAATGATATTTTGTAAGCCAGATATACATCCAGCTTATTTACTTTGGCTTGATTGGGGGTAAGAGCTGTGATTAAAGATTATATTGCACCTGCTGCTGCTCTGCGTAAACTGAAAGCTGCCTACGCACAGCAGCAGAATGTTTTTATTTATGGGGTTAGCGGCTATGGCAAAACGGAACTTGTCCAACAGTTTTTGGCCAACCGCCAGCATAAATACTATAGTTTTTCGGATATTGCGCCAATGCCCGATATGATAGCCCAAAATCCCAACCCGGGCGAATGCCTGACAGTGGTTTTGGACGATTTGCACCTGCTAAGCAGCAATCTGCTGCGCGAGAAAGTTCTGGCTTTGTGCCGCAGAGAAGACATCTGGCTGATTCTGATGAGCCGCAGTCCGCTGCCGCATTGGCTGCGCGCCAGCTACGTCAACCAGGGCTTTATGATTATCCCGGAGGAAGACCTGCACCTGCGCGGGGCGGAGATGGCCGCCTATCTGCAAAGCCAGCAGCTGGAACTTTCCCCCGCCGAACTGCTGCACATGGAGGGAGCCACCGACGGCAACGCCTATGCTCTGCGCTATGCGGTTTTACTGCTTAAACAGGGGCAAAAAGTTGGCTCGGAACTCTATCAGCAGGTTTGGGACGCTTTTGCCGATTATCTGGAAAAGCACGTTTTCCTAAGCTGGGACAGCGACCTGCTGGAGTTTTTTATGCGCCTTTGCGTGGTTTCCGAGTTTGATCTGGAACTGGCCAAAATGATTTCCGGCAACAGCCGCGCGGCCGCTCTGCTGGAAAGGGCCATGGAGATTGACAACCTGCTGCATCAAAAAAACGGCGTTTACCGTCTTTCGCCGATTGCCTTACAAGCCCTGCGCAACCGCGCCAGCAAATTTTTGGGCTCGGAACGCTTAAAAGAATACGCCTGCCACGCCGCTTTATATTATGAAATGCATGAGCAGTTTTTGCCTGCCCTCAAAATCTTTGAAACCTGCAACAAAACAGAACAAATTCACAATCTGCTGATTCGCAACGCTTATCTGACCCCCGGCAACGGTTATTATTTTGAAATGCGCAAATTTTATCTGCGGCTTACCGATGCGGAAATAGCAGCCAGCCCGGTGTTGATGGCTGGCATGAGTATGCTTTATTCGCTGCTGATGCAGCCGGATAAAAGCGAACACTGGTACGAGCAGCTTAAACTTTTTGCCGAAAGCGCTGTCAATGGCCAAAAGCGGGAGGCGCTGGGCCGCCTGGCTTATTTGGACATTTCGCTGCCTCATCGCGACAGCAAAAATCTTTTGACAATTTTTGAGCAGCTACAGCCTGTTCTAAATAAAGACGTTAATCTGCCGCAGGTTTCCTTAACGGATAATCTGCCCAGCATCATCAACGGCGCCAAAGACCTTTGTTGGATTTCCCGGCGCGACCAAAAAGATGTGGCCGCTTACGCTCCACAGCTTGAACAAATCCTGGGCAGCACCGGCAAAGGTCTGATTAACGCCGGACTGGGTGAAAATATTTATGAACAGGGCGGCGATACCTACGAAATACTGCGTCTGTTGAGCCGCTCCCGCCTGGAAAGCGATCGCGGCGACAGCCTGATGATTTCTTTCGTCAGTATAGGCCTAAGGGTACGCCTGAACCTGCTGCATGGCGACGTGCAGGCCGCCAAGGATATTTTGCAGCCTTTTATGGAGCAGGTTAAAGAGCAGGGGTTTAATCATATGCTGCCCAACATTCAGGCGCTGTTTTGCCGTATTGCTCTCTATGAGGGAGATAAGGCCACGATTATCCATTGGCTGGCGCAGGCCCCCACCGAAAGCAAAGAGTTCAACACACTGGAGCGTTACCGCTATCTAACCAAAGTGCGTTGCTATATTTCCTGCGGCAATTATTTACAGGCCCAGGCCTTGCTGGAAAAACTGCGCTATTATGCCGAACAGTATCACCGCCCCTACATCAGCATGGAAGTTGGGCTGCTTTCCGCCATTATCAAAGAACGTTTGAACGGCGATTGGCTGGGCGAGCTGCTCC
Organism: uncultured Bacillota bacterium; assembly: GCA_948907985.1. Taxonomy (GTDB): domain Bacteria; phylum Bacillota; class Dehalobacteriia; order UBA4068; family UBA4997; genus Avidehalobacter. Next base: position 1,055 of record CAQWMM010000035.1, on the reverse strand, counting down.
CTGTTCTGCGCCAGGCCAGCAGCTACGGCTACATCCGTTTAATCAGCGAGGAGGGCGCCGCGATTAATTCCCTTTTGCAGGCCGCCCGCAAAGAATGTGCCAATGATCCGCAAATCGACGCCGACTGGCTGCACAAACTTTTAACTGAAACTGCCGGCATGGCGGTTCGTTATCCGATTTATCTTAAAAAACAGCTGGCCGAGATACCAGACTTCAGCCAAACCGCGCTGACTATTCTGCGTTTGCAGGCCGACGGTCTGTCCGTCAACAAAATTGCCGAGCAGCTTAATATGAAAGCTGTAACCGTAAAATACCACACGCGCGAGAATTACCGCAAACTGGGAGTTTCCGGCAAAACGGATGCGGTTCTGGCCGCGCGCAATTTAGGAATTTTATAATACGATAATATAAACGTTAGGATAGCCCAGCCGCTGCAATACCTGGGCCGCCAAACGGCTGCGGCTGCCGCTGGTGCAATACAGCAGAATTTTGCGATTGCGGCCGCCCGCGCCGGCGACAGCTATAATATTGCCGGCCAGCCTTTCCACCGGCAAAGAAATACTGCCCGCGGGGTGCCCGTCCTGATATTCCTCGGGAGAGCGGACATCTAAAAGCAAAGCGCCGCCGGCCTGCATTTCCTGCGCTTGAACTAAAGTTATGTTTTTGGCCATTTTTTTCACCTCTTTTTTATTTTTTATCATATTATATGCAAAAAAGTCTTGACAGACAGTCAATTTGCTGGTATAATCTAAAGGTAGCTGTTACAGAAACTCATCAGAGGTCGATAATATTAAAGTGGTTTTAATGTTATCTAAAGAGGCGTTCTTAAAAAATGCCGGAGTAGCTCAATTGGCAGAGCAACTGATTTGTAATCAGTAGGTTGCGGGTTCAAGTCCCATCTCCGGCTCCAAACAATTATTAATATGGAGGGGTTCCCGAGTGGCCAAAGGGGGCAGACTGTAAATCTGTTGTCTACGACTTCGATGGTTCGAATCCATCTCCCTCCACCAGCTAAAAACCGTTCTAATTAATTTAGAACGGTTTTTGTATATAAA
>CAQWMM010000034.1:7542-20241 GCA_948907985.1 uncultured Bacillota bacterium | reverse complement strand
AAGACTTTTTCACGGTATCCACCGTATCAAAAAGCGCCTCTTTGTCCTCCTGCATATCCTTATTATAAGCCAGCGGCAGCCCCTTGAGCATTGTCAGCGCCCCCATTAAATGGCCAAATACCCGGCCGCTCTTGCCGCGCACCAACTCCGCCACATCCGGATTTTTCTTCTGGGGCATAATCGAAGAACCGGTGCTGTAAGCGTCGTCCAGGGTGATATAGCCAAATTCATTGGAGGACCACAGCACAATCTCTTCCGAAAGGCGGGAAAGATGTACCATAATCAACGCCGCGGCGCTGATAAACTCCACCACAAAATCCCGATCGCTCACAGCGTCCAGCGTGTTGGCGCAAATATCAGCGAAACCTAACTCCTCCGCTACAAAATAGCGGTCAATTGGAAATGTTGTACCGGCCAGCGCGCCCGCGCCCAGCGGAAGATAATCAGCCCGCCGGCAACAGTCAGACAGGCGTTCATAATCCCGGCGAAACATCTGAAAATAAGCCAACAAATGGTGCCCCAACGTGATGGGCTGCGCCTTTTGCAAATGCGTATAGCCGGCCATAACGCTGGCCTTATTGTCCGCCGCCACCTGCCAGATGGTTTCTTCCAGCTTAAGCAGCAGCGCCTGAACCTCTCTAACCTGCTGTTTGAGATACAGGCGCATATCCAGCGCCACTTGATCGTTACGGCTGCGGGCCGTATGCAGCTTTTTGCCCACCTCGCCAACACGTTCCGTCAGGATTTTTTCAATATTCATATGAATATCTTCCGCGCCGATCTCAAATTCTACCCGACCGGCATCAATATCCTCCCGAATTTGTTGCAGCCCCGCAACCAGGCGTGCGGCCTCGTCTTTCGTGATAATGCCCTGCCTGCCCAGCATTTTGGCATGAGCGATTGAGCCGGCAATATCCTGCTGATAAAGAATTTGGTCAAAGCTGATTGAAGAATGAAAATCCTCCACCAGCTTGTCCGTGCTTTTGGCAAAACGCCCGCCCCACAATTTTGTTTCCGTCAATTTACGACACCTCTTATTTATATAGTTTATTTTGGCGAAAAAATCTGTTATAATATCGCGGAAAAAACAACCAAGCAATATTATAACAGATTTTATTCTTGCTGCCTAGTATCTGGCAGCAATTTTTCTATAGAATTTTTAATTAACGCCAACTATTCCGCCCAAACCGCCGGCCAGGCCCAGCGCCAGACCTTTCACCAGCATAGCCGGCAGGGCGACTTCCCCGGCGGTTAAACCGGCCAAATTGGCGGCCAGCAACAGCGCCAACAGCAAAGCCGCCAAGGCCAGACCATGCCACAAACCTTTGCGCCCAGCCCCTCTGGCGGCGCTGAAGCCGCCGGCAAAGGCCGCCGCCGCCAAAATCAATAACTGCAACAGGTGCGCTGTACTGCCCGCCAAAGAGGTATAACAATAGGCCGCCGCCAAAATCAGGCTGCCAACCGCCAGCAGCACGCAAGCCAGCGCCAGCCCCCTGCCCAGCTGTACCATAGATAACCCCTCGCCGCCGGCTGCACCAGCCGCCGCCAGCGCGTCATTATGTCCGCCAAATAAATTTTTCATATGCGTTCCGCCCTTTCCTTATTCAGCCAATCTGCCCTATATTAGCCTAAATTTAGTCCCGCTGAAATATATGCTATTCCTCAAAAGATTTATGCAGCTTTTGCAGAGCTTTTTTTTCGATTCGGCTGACGTATGAACGGCTGATTCCCAACTGAACGGCAATTTCCCTTTGCGTATGCTCCTCCGCGCCGCATAGCCCATAGCGCTGGATAATAATATAACGTTCCTTGGGTGAAAGCGTTTTCAGGGAGAGATGCAGCAGCCTTTCATCATCCTTGCTTTCAATGGTATCCAATACTTCGGCGCCATCGCTGCCCAGAGTTTCCAGCAAAGTAATTTGGTTGCCCTCCTTATCAGAGCCGATAGGATCATTTAAGGAAACCTCGGTGCGCGAGTTTTTGGTGCTGCGCAGAAACATCAGCACTTCGTTTTCTATGCACTTGGCGGCATATGTGGTTAGCTTTATTTTCTTATCCAAATCAAAGGTGTTGATCGCCTTAATCAAACCGATTGTGCCAATAGAAATCAGATCCTCCCGGTCGGCGCCGCTGCTTTCAAATTTCTTCACGATATGCGCCACCAGACGCAGATTATGTTCAATCAGCTTTAAGCGGGCGTTTTTATCCCCCTGCGCCCAAGCTTGCAGATATTGTTGCTCTTCCGCCGGCTCTAACGGCTTGGGAAAAGCGTTGCTGTTGAGGTAGCCCAGCAAAAAGCCCATCCCCGGCACCAGCGAGCCAAAAAGATAAATCAATTCCCAAAACATAGCACTCAACCTCCATCAATATTTTTGCTGATTATTTGGTAGAATTTGGACAATAACAGCAAATTCCGGCCGCTAAGATACTATGCAAATTTTCCACAAAAAATGCCGATACCCACAAATGGGTACCGGCATTGGCAAATTTATTCTTCAAAAAAACTCATTGGATCAACCGGCTGACCGTCCTGTATCATCACAAAATGCAGATGATTGCCGGTGCTGTTGCCGGTGGAGCCGACATAACCTATAATCTGGCCGGCCTCCACCATATCGCCGGCCTTAACCGCCAAGCTGGATAAATGCGAATAGCGTGTTTGCCAATCGCCATATTGCGAATGTTCCAGAATAATTTTGTTGCCGTCCTCACGCATATAGCCCGCCGACTGCACCTGCCCCGCCGCCGCGGCATAAACCGGCGTACCGCCCGGGGCCGGAATATCAATACCGCTGTGCTGGTTAGGGCCGCCAAAGCCATAGCTAATAATATGATACTTATCTGCCAGCGGCCACTGCCAGTTTAAATCCGCCGTTTGGCTAGGGACGGCCTCTCTGCCGTTAGCAGCGCGCAGGCCGCAAATCAGCCAGCGCCCATCCGGCTGACGCGCCACGTCCAGGGCAACGGCCACATCGCTGTATGCGCTGCTGCCGTCCGAACGTATTATCAGTGCGTGCAAATCAAGAATGTTCGGCTCAGCGGCATATTGCACCGCATAAACCGCCCGCGCCTGCCCCAGCAAATCGCCGGCATACTGCCAACCAACCTTAGAGATAGCATCACCGCAGCAAAACGTTTGCATTTGCTGGTAATCGCCTTGCTGCCAGGCCTGCATAAACTGGGGAACCGCCACAAACTGTTCCGCCAAGGGCAGCGTTGTATGCACCGCCTTATCCTCTCGGGGCATCGGCAGGCTAACCAAGCGCATAATCTCGCCGCCGTTTGTATCATACTGCAAAATCATCAACCCATCCAGCGCACTGCCGCCGGCCGCCGCCGACATTTGAGCAATACCCAAAATGATTTCCGCCGGCACATACAGGACGTCGTTTTGCATTTGCACGCCGCCGTCCTCATTCAGACGAAACTGCCGCTGATAAAAACAGTGGAGCACCCGGCCGCCCGCCGCGTCTCTCTGCCATTGATAAAGCTCCAGCTTAACCAGACCGTTGGCAAATTGCAGACTGCTGTCGTCATTAGCTTCAATCAGGCCAAATTCTTCCAGCATTTCCCGCAGAGGCAGATAAATTTGTCCCTCCTGTGATAAATAAGGCTTTTTATTTAAGCTGACAACGTCGCCATTATTGTAAACCACAATACCGTCAACTGCGGCAAGCAAAGCCGCATTATTATTTTTGCCCAACACAACTTCAGAATTTTGTTCCAACCCATTAACACCAACATTATACACATCCGCATACAGCTCCAGATTGGTAACCTGCGCTAAAGCCGCCGCGCCGCCGCCCATGGCCAACATTACCAGCAACGTACCGCAAAATATTGCCAAACTGCGCAAACGGCGCTTATTATTTTTCTGTCCGCTAATCATTTCAAACCTCCTTTGTATTTTGTTACCCTCGCCGCTCATACTGGTATGCAGACCTCCGGCCATGCCAAGCGCGCCTTTCGGCAAGGAGGCCAGCAGCAGCAGAATTGTCCGCATATAATCGCGCCGCTCTGCTTCCGTCATTAATCCGGTTACCGTTAAATCACAGGATATTTCGCAATCCTGCTCAATCTGCCGTCCCAGCAGATAAACCAGCGGATTAAACCAATGCAGGCACTTACAGACCAGCAAAAGCCACTTATACAACAAATCGCCGCGCTGATAATGCGTAAGTTCATGCCACAGCAGATTGCGCCAATCCACCGCGCTCAATTCAGCGGCTCTGGACGCCTCCGGCAGCAACAGGCAAGGCCGCCGCAAACCGATCACAAAGGGAGCCGCCGGCAAACGGTTCTTCCCAGCCACAAATTTTTGCTGTCTAAGCTGCAAATTGAGCGCTTGCCGCCGCATTTGCTCAAGCTCCTGCCCGTCTAAAGGCAGGGCCTGCCAGGATACCGGCAGGCTGTTTTTGCGTAATTGCCGCCAAAAGAAAGCATAGATCAACAACCGCCCGCCCAATAACAGGATCGCCAGCGCCAGCCAGATACCGGCCAGATTGGGCCAAAATTGCCACCCGGCCACCTTAGAATAGATTTCTTGCCCAAGCGTTATCTGGTATTCAGATAGATCCTCATTTATCGGAATATAATCAGAATTTTTCTGGTTAGCTATCTGAATCATTTCGGCCTTTCCCGATACCGTAAGCCCGGTTTCCGGCTGGCGGGAAGTGAATTCTGGCGGAATGTTGAAATTATCCGCCAAGCCGACCGCAATCCCTCCCGCCACATTTGTCAACAGCGTAAACAAAGGCAAAAGCAGCAGCAAAATTAACGGCAGCCAGCTATAATACTGCCACTTCGCGCCAAACCAGCGGCCGGTTAAAGGCCGCAGCGCCCATAGCAGCAAAAATAGCAAACCGGCCAAAGCCGAAACCGCCAGGCAATTTAGAAAAATCTGCATTAACATAATAACACCTCACAGCTTAAACAACTCTCGCAATTCCTCTATATCCTGCTCGGACAAATGGCGGCTGGCGGCCAATGAGGCCGCCAAACTGCGCACCGAACCATGATACAGCGTATCCAGCAAATCATTGGCGGCGCTTTGCCGGTATTCTTCCTCGTCAATTAAAGACTGATAAAGATAACCGTTGCCGCCGGCGGCTTTTTGCCGCCGCACCGCACCTTTTTCCTCCAAACGCGCCAGCATGGTTGCCAACGTAGTGCGCTGCCACTGCTTTTCCGGCAGGGCCTGATTAATCTCCCGGGCAGAAAGCGCCTGCCCCTGCCATAACACCTGCATAATCGCCAGTTCGGCACGAGATAAATTAGTTTTCATAATCTACCACCTTGTTTTAATATTCCGGAATATAATTGTCTACAACTATAGACAATTATATTCTACACCTGTAGACGCGATTTGTCAAGCTTTTTTTGGATAATTGACCAGACGCTGCCCTAAAGGGCGCGGCCGTTCGATATGGTTCAGACAAAAATTAACCGTTCCCCGACTTTTCATCGAGGAACGGTTGTTTAGATATATAAAAAATTATTCTCCCTTAAATTGGGGCTGGCGTTTTTCCTTAAAGGCCGCCAAACCCTCCTTGCAGTCGGCGCTAACTACCAGCTTACCTTGAATAGCCGCCTCGGCCGCCAACATCTCGGCCATAGACATATTGTCGCTTTGGTTAACCAGCTTTTTGCAGTTTTGCAGCGAAAGCGGCGCGCGCTGCGCCAGCTGCACAGCATATTTTTCGGTGGCCGCCGCCAACTCCTCCGCCGGATAAATTGCATTGACAAAACCCAGCTCTTTGCCCTGCTCCGCCGTAATCGGCGAGGCCTCGAACATGGCCTGTTTGGCGCGCCAGTTGCCAATAGCACGCGGCAGCAGATAATGACCGCCGCAATCCGGAACCAAGCCGATATTGCTAAAGCTTTGGATAAACTTAACACCTGCCGCGGCAAAAACTAAATCGCAGGCCAAAGCCAGATTAAAACCAGCGCCCGCCGCCACACCGTTCACCATAGCAATAACCGGTTTGCGGCAGTTGAACAAGGCCTCGGTGGTTTTGCCAGCCGCCGTAACAAAAGCCACTGCGGCGTCCTCCTGCTCCAGAGCCTTTAAGGAATCCAGGTTGCCGCCGGCGCAAAAAGCGCGGCCCTGACCAGAGAATACCAGCACCCGAACCTCCGGATCTGCCTCAAAATCCGCCACAGCCTGCACCACAGCCTCCGCCAGTTCTGCGGTCAGACTATTCAAAGAATCCGGCTGATTTAAATACAACCAGCCCACGCCCTGTTTCTTTTCCGTTAATACCAACATTTTCTCCAACCTCCCTTTATATATTAAAAATATAGTCATCCAGTCGCCGTCTTAATATAGGCTGCCGCCCAGCCGCTTATATTCAGCAAAAACCTTTTGGCATTCTTCCCGATCCAATTCCAGCATGGCCAGCGGCGGTTCGCCGCAGCCAGCCAGAAAATCATAAAGCTTTTCATCCCGAAAACCTATCGTTGCCGCGTCTTCCCGGGTACAGCCAAAAACCACCCGCTCAATATTGGCCCAGATAATTGCCGACAAACACATAGGGCAAGGCTCGCAGGAGGTATACAAAGTGCAGCCCTGCAAATCGTGGCTGCCCAGTCTGGCACAGGCCTTTCTAATCGCCATAACCTCGGCATGAGCGGTAGGATCGTGCTCGGCCAAAACCTGATTGTGGGCCGCAGACACAACCTCTCCACGGGCAGAAACCACCACCGCCCCAAAGGGGCCGCCCTCGCCGGCCAAACTCCCCTGCTCCGCCTGCTTAACGGCCAGAGCCAACATTTCTTTATCCCAGGCCAATGGCTCGGCCTGCCGAACCGGTATCCGCATTTTTTGCTCCTTTTCCGCCGGCTTCGCGTATAAACGCGGGCAGGCCTGCTCTAAAGTTATTCTGCCCGCTGCCAGCTGCTTTTTTTTGCCGGTTGGCAAGTCCTTGATTAAAACCTCCGCCCGTCTGGCCAAATAAGCAGACGGCAGTTCCGCCGCCCAAAGCAGGCAAACAGGCAAGCGGGTTTTAGTATATTTTGCACCGCGCCCGGAATTGTGTACGGCAATACGCCGCCGCAAATCAAGCGTAAAGCCGGTATACATCGTATTATCAGCGCATTTCAGAATATAGACAAAAGCCATAGCAATTTTAAAGTTTAAACCTTGTATTTAAGCGCCTTAGCGCCAATATCCCGCCGGCAAAAACAATCCTGCCAGCTAATTAAATCCACCGCGGCATAGGCTTTATCAATCGCGCCCTGAATTGTCGGCGCACAGGCGGTAACGCCCAAAACCCGACCGCCGTCGGACACCACCTGCTGACCAATAAATTTGGTGCCGGCATGAAAAACAACCGTATCCGGCTGCTCTGCCGCCGCAGATAACCCCTTGATCGGCTGGCCCTTGGCATAAGAACCCGGATAGCCGCCGCTGGCCAGCACTACGCAAATCGCCGCGTCCGGCGACCACTCCAGCGTGTATTCATTCAAACGCCCGTCAATCACCGCCAGCATTATTTCCACCAAATCAGATTGCAGACGCGCCAAAACCGCCTGGGTTTCCGGGTCGCCAAAGCGCGCGTTAAACTCCAAAACCTTAACGCCGGCGTCCGTCAGCATCAAACCGGCATAAAGCACGCCCTTATAGGTGCGCCCCTCCCGGCGCATACCGTCAACCGCCGGCTGTAAAACCTGCTGCAAAACCTGTTCCGCAATCTCCGGCGTATAAATTGGCGCGGGAGAATACGCGCCCATACCGCCGGTGTTAGGGCCTTGATCACCATCAAAAACTCTTTTATGATCCTGCGCGGAAACCATTGGCAACACCGTTTGGCCGTCGCTGAAAGCCAGCACGCTGACTTCCTCGCCCGCCAGGTATTCCTCGATAACCACCCTTGCGCCGGCCGCGCCAAAAGCATTGCCGGAAAGCATAGACTCCACAGCTTCTCTGGCCTCGGCGTCAGTCATTGCCACCACAACGCCCTTGCCGGCCGCCAGACCATCAGCCTTGACCACAATTGGCGCCGGGTTAGTGTCCAGATAAGCCAGGGCAGCTTCTTTATCATCAAAAGCGGCATATTTGGCGGTTGGTATGCCATATTTTTCCATAATTTCTTTTGCCAGCGCCTTGCTGCCCTCAATCATTGCCGCCTTCTGGCTGGGACCAAAAATCTTTAAGCCCGCCGCCGTAAATTTATCCACAATGCCGGCCGCCAGGGGGGCCTCCGGCCCTACCACCGTAAGACCGATATTTTCAGCCTGCGCGAACTCTAACAAAGTATCAACATCATCTGCTGCAATATTCACACATTCCGCCAAACCGGCAATCCCGGCATTGCCGGGAGCGCAGTATATTTCGTCAGCCAAGGGGCTTTGGGCCAGTTTCCAAACCAGAGCGTGTTCACGGCCGCCGCCGCCGACAACCAGAATTTTCATAGCAAACTCTCCTTTTAATAGTGGAAATGTCTAACGCCAGTGAAGACCATGGCAATATTAGCTTCGTTGGCCGCCGCTATAGAACTGGCGTCATAGATAGAACCGCCGGGCTGCACAATAGCGGTTATGCCGTGCTTGGCGCAGGCGTCCACCGTATCTCGGAAAGTAAAGAAAGCGTCGGAGGCCATAACCGCACCAAAAGAACGATGCTGCGCGGAATTAAAAGCCATGTCTACCGAACTGATACGGCTCATTTGCCCAGCGCCCACGCCAATAACCTGAAAATCTCTAGCCAAAACAACGGCGTTAGACTTAACATGTTTGGCTACCGTCATCGCAAAACGCATTTGCTCCAGTTCAACATCGGTCGGTTCGCGGTGGGTAACCACACGCATAAACTCTTTTTTCACCGGTTCCGAATCAGTTTCCTGTAGCAAGATGCCGCCCTTAATAGGATAAAATGCAATCTCCGGCTGATTAATTTCCATACCGTCCAAAGTCAAAAGCCGCAGTTTGGGTTTTTCCTGCAAAATAGCCAAAGCTTCCGGCGAAAAAGCCGGCGCCAAAATAGCCTCCAAAAAGACCTTGTTCATCTCCAGGGCGCAGTTTACATCGACTTCCCGGTTAACCGCAACAATACCGCCGTACGAGGCCAGCGTATCACCCTCGTAAGCTTTCACATAAGCTTCGCAAATGTCAGCGCCCAAACCAAGACCACAGGGGTTGGTGTGCTGAATAATGGTTGCCGCCGGCTCTTCAAACTCACGCACCAGCGCCAGCGCCGCGTCCAGATCCAGCGTATTATTATAAGAAAGCTGCAAGCCGGATAACTGCACCGCCTGGGCTATGCCGGGCTGTTTGCTGCCAAAGCTGGTGTAGAGGGCCGCCCGCTGCTGCGCATTTTCACCATAGCGCAAATCCTGCTTTTTCTCACCCAACAGCAAAAAACGCTCCGGAAAAGGATTTTGAATTTGCGCCTTATCCTGCATATAAGTAGAAATAAAAGTATCATATTCCGCAGTATGACGAAAAGCCTCGGCCGAAAGCCGCAAACGGTATTCCTCATCCAGCGCGCCATCATGCAGCATCTGGGTAATCTCCGGATATTTGGCGGGATCGGTTACCACGATAACATATTTATAATTTTTAGCCGCCGCCCGAATCATTGAGGGGCCGCCGATATCAATATTTTCAATAGCCTCGTCCAGCTGCACGCCAGGTTTTTCAATAGTTTGACGGAAAGGATAAAGATTAACCACCACCAAATCGATAGGCGTGATGTCGTGCTCAGCCAGCTGTGCCAAATGCTCCGGCGTGCGCATCGCCAAAATACCGCCATGAATCCGCGGATTAAGCGTTTTAACGCGGCCGTCCAAAATCTCCGGGAAACCGGTTACATCGCTGACATAAGTAACCGGCAACCCAGCGTCCTTAATAGTTTGATAAGTACCGCCGGTTGATACCAGCTCAAAATCCATCTGCACCAGTTCTTTGGCAAAATCCACAATACCGGTTTTGTCTGAAACGCTGAGAATAGCTCGTCTGGATGCCATAAAAATTCTTCCCCCTTTTATAATTTTATCAGCTTTTATTCATCAATATAAACTTTTCGTCCTATGATATGCAGTTTACCCTCGGCCAACAGGCGCAAAGCAAGAGGATAAATGATGTGTTCCTGCTCCAAAATACGCGCCGCCAGACTATCGGCGTCATCCGTATCCAAAACCGGAACCGGGGCCTGTAAAATTATCGGGCCGCTGTCCATGCCTTCGTCCACAAAATGTACGGTGCAGCCCGCCACCTTAACGCCATATTCAAAGGCCTGACGCTGCGCATGCAAGCCCGGAAAGCTGGGCAGCAAAGCCGGATGAATATTCAACACCCTATGTGGAAAAGCCTGCAAAAGAGTTGGCGTAACCAAGCGCATATAACCGGCCAAAGCCACCGCCTCCACATCGGCAGCCTGCAAAAGGCGCGCCAATTCGGCGTCATAAGCCTCACGCCCGGCGAACTCCGCCGGCAGCAGAACTTTTGTAGGCACATTGGCCGCCTGAGCTCGCTGCAAAGCATAGGCAGACGGCTTGTCGCTGATTACCAGCCGCAACTCTGCCGGCAGGATTCCACAGGCTATCTCATCAATAATGGCCTGTAAATTGGAACCGCTGCCCGAGGCCAGCACGGCAATTTTTAATTTTGGGGCCTCCGACATAATTCTATCCTCCTATTTAATGATTACACCGGCAGTATCCGGTTGGCGTTTAATCATTCGCCCGATAATTTTAGCGTCCGGGCATTGCTGCTGAACCGCCGCCACATCATCGTCCGCCACAATAATCACATAGCCAATACCCATATTAAACACGCGGTACATTTCCTCCAGCCGGATCTCGCCCAGGCGCTGAATCAGCTCAAAAATGGCCGGGCGTTGCCAAGTGGAAGAATCAATCGCCGCCGCCAAATCCCCGGCGTAAACCCGCGGCAGATTTTCCAATAAGCCGCCGCCGGTGATATGGCACATACCCTTAACGTCCACCTTATCCAGCAAAGGCAAAATATCAGCAACATAAATCCGCGTAGGCTCAAGCATGGCCTCGCCCACAGTCTGCCCCAACTCTTCCACATAGCTTTGCGCATTCAGGCTACCCTCCAGCAAAACGCGGCGCGCCAGCGAAAACCCGTTGCTGTGCAGTCCGGTACTGGGCAAGCCCAGCAAAACATCGCCCTCGGCAACTTTATCCCCAGTGAGCACTTTACTTTTATCAGCTACGCCAACCGCAAAGCCGGCAATATCATATTCGTCATCCGGATAAAAACCGGGCATTTCGGCAGTTTCACCGCCAATTAAAGCGCAGCCAGCCTGTTTGCAGCCCTCGGCCACACCTTTAACAATATCGGCAACCCTGTCCGGAACAAGCTTACCCAAGGCGATATAATCCAAAAAGAAAAGCGGTTCCGCACCCTGCGCCAAAATATCGTTAACACACATCGCCACGGCATCAATACCCACGGTATCATGCTTATCCAAAAGCTGGGCCACCCGCAGTTTGGTACCAACGCCGTCCGTGCCGGAAAGCAACACAGGCTGCTGATATTTTTGCACATTTAATTCAAAAAGTCCGGCGAAACTGCCCAGATCTGTCAAAACCTCCGGCCGATAAGTGCTTTGCACAAAGCCTTTCATTTTCTCCACAGCCAGATTGCCGGCGTCAATATCCACACCGGCGTCCTTATATGAGATTGCCATAGAACCGCCCTCTTTCTTTTATTATAATTATTCTATATTTATTCGGAAATAACACCAGCATTTTCCTGCTGGTCCTTATATAATCTTTCAGGAACCGGAACCGGATAACGACCGGTAAAGCAGCCCTCGCAATACTTCATATTACATTCCTTAATTAACTCTGGAAAATGCTCCGGTTTCAAATAGCCCAGGCTGTCCACACCGATCATTTCCGCCAGTTTTTCTATCGGCACCTTGTTGGCAATCAAATTTTCCGGCCGGTCAACATCTGTGCCAAAATAGCAGGGGAACTTAAACGGCGGCGAGGCAATACGCAAATGCACCTCTTTAGCGCCGGCGCTGCGCAAAATCTCCACAATCCGCTGGCTGGTTGTGCCGCGCACAATAGAATCATCCAGCATAACCACCCGTTTACCGCTGACGGTTTCCCGTAGAGCATTCAACTTAATTTTTACAGAATTTTCCCTTTGACTCTGGGTGGGCTGAATAAAAGTGCGGGCAATATAGCGGTTCTTAATAAAACCTACGCCATAAGGAATCCCCGATTCTTGCGCATAGCCCAGGGCGGCGTCTACGCCGCTGTCCGGCACGCCGATCACCACATCGGCTTCCACCGGATAATCCCTGGCTAACAGCTGGCCGGCTCGCAACCTGGATTTGTGAACGCTTACCCCCTCAATGGTCGAATCCGGACGGGCAAAATAGCAATATTCAAAAATGCAGATGCCGCCCTCGTTTTTACCACAGTGCGTGGTAATGCTGTGCTGGCCTTTTTTATCAATCACCAAAATTTCGCCGGGCGCAATATCCCGTACAAACTCCGCGCCGATACATTCCAGCGCGCAGGATTCCGAGGCCACCAGCCAAGCGTTATTCAAACGCCCCAGACACAACGGACGGAAACCATACGGGTCCCGCACTGCCAACAGTTTGTCATCACAGCTAAGCACCAGTGAATAAGCGCCTTTTAAGTGAAACATAGCAATTTGCACGGCTTCCTCAAGCGTATCCGTTTGCAGCCATTGTTCAATAATCACCGAGCT
>CAQWMM010000034.1:0-7532 GCA_948907985.1 uncultured Bacillota bacterium | reverse complement strand
GTATCAGTAGTCGTCTGGAAAGTAATACCCTTATGTTCCAGATTAGACTTCAACTCCGCCGTGTTAATCAAATTGCCGTTATGCGCTAATACCATCGAACCTTTAAAATGGCGGGACAGCAAAGGCTGGGCGTTAAAACGATGCGGCTGGCCGGTTGTGGAATAGCGGGTGTGGCCAATGGCAATTTGGCCGCTGCCCAGGGCCTCCAGATGTTCCTTGGTAAACACATCCGGCACCAACCCCAAATCCTTATGCAGAGATACCGCACCGTTGTTGTTGACGGCAATACCGCAGCTTTCCTGCCCGCGGTGCTGCAAACCATAAAGCGCCATATAGGTTTTTTGCACCACATTGGTTTCGTTTGTCGCATCGTAAATCCCAAAGACGCCACATTCTTCATGCAGCTTGTCCCAAGGGGTTTCGTGCTGCCATTGCTCCATTTGCATTTTTTGTACCCCATTTCCCTAAACTAACTTATTAAAACAATATTTAGATAAGCGCAAAGCGCATTTAAAAAATACCGGCTCTTTTATAAATATAATCAAAGTGTTTCAGATAATATTCATAATCGAAAAGCGAATCCAACTCTTCAACCGAAATGATCTGCATAAACTCCTCATCCTGCAAAAGATAATAAGCGAAATCCATGTGCTCCTGCGCGGCGGCCACAGCGTTGCGCTGCACCATTTCATAGGCTTGCAGGCGCGGCACGCCATGTTCCTGAAGAGCCATCAAAACCCTCTGCGAGAAAATAAGCCCTTTGGTTAAATCCAGATTATGTTCCATCTGCTCGTGATTGATAATGATACAGCGCATAGTTTCCAACATCATTTGCAGCATATAATCTGCCAGCATACAGCTTTCAGCAATAATAATCCGCTCAGCCGAGGCATGAGTATAATCTCGCTCGTCCCAGAGCGGCACATCTTCCATTGCAGCCATAGCGTTACCGCGCAGGATTCTGGCCAGGCCGCTGACGCTTTCCGCCTTAACCGGATTAATCTTGTGCGGCATGGCAAAAGAGCCCACCACGCCATGCTCAAACGGCTCGGCCAGCTCGGCAATTTCCGTCCTTTCCAGAGTGCGGATCTGAATAGCAAATTTATCCAAGGTGGAACCCAGCAAAGCCAAAACCAAAAGCAGCTCGGCATGACGATCTCGCTGCAAAATCTGCGAGGCCGAAACGGCCTGACGCAAATCCAAACGCCGGCAAACATGCTCTTCGACAAAAGGATCAATATGGGCATAAGAGCCAACCGCCCCGGATATTTTGCCTACCGCTACGCTGTTGCGCGCCTGATGCAGCCGGGCCAGAGAGCGGTCAATTTCGCCGGTCCAAACCACCATCTTCAGTCCAAAAGACATCGGTTCGGCATGCTCGCCATGAGTTCGCCCAACCATCAGTGTATATTTATGCTCCTTGGACAATTCAGCCAACACATCCCGCAGCTGGTAAAGCTTGCCGATAATCAAATCAACCGCCTGGCGCATCTGCACAGCCATAGCCGTATCCACCAAATCAGAGGCCGTAATGCCCCAATGCAGCTTTTTGGCGTTTTCCTCACCAATACGCTCCGAAACAGCCGCAAAAAAGGCTGCCACATCATGCCGGGTAACGCTTTCAATCTCTCGGATACGCTGCAAATCAAAACCAGCCTTTGCTTCGATATCTTTATAGGCCTCCTCATCCATTTGCCCCATATCTTTCATGGCCTCACATACATAAAGCTCCACTTGCAGCATTTGCTGAAAACGATTTTCATCGGACCAGATTTTTTCCATTTCCGGCAATTTATAACGAGCAACCATGGTTCTCACCTCTTAAAAACATAAAAATTATTGTTTTTGCGCCAAATAACCATCGACGCCCAACTGCTGCAACTTAGCGTCTTTAGCCTCCACACCGGCAACCAGATTACTCTTAAAATCACGCAAACGCTCAGCCAGAGCCAGATCGGTCTGGGCCAGTATTTGGGCGGCCAAAATCCCGGCGTTACGCGCGCCGTCTATCGCCACAGTAGCCACCGGAATACCCGCCGGCATTTGCACTGTCGCCAGCAAAGCGTCAAAACCAACCAGCGCCCCCGATTTTATCGGCACGCCAATAACCGGCAGGATAGTTTCAGCGGCAATCACCCCCGCCAAATGGGCCGCCCCGCCGGCGCCGGCAATAATCACGCCAAAACCGGCTTCGGCTGCGCCGGCCGCCAGGCCAGCAGTCCGCTTAGGCGTGCGGTGCGCAGAACTTACATGGACCTCATAGGCTACCTGCAATTCGTCCAAAACCTGACAAGCGTTACGCATTGTCGCAAGATCAGAATCGCTGCCCATGATAATTAAAACTTTCTTCATATATTAACTTCCCCTTTTATATCCACTATATCCCAAACTTGCGCCCAATATTTAGACGTTCAGCAAATCGCAGACCACCTGTGGCATCTGCTCCGGTTTGGCAACCTGTTTGTGCAAAACCGGCTTTTCATCCAAACCCTGCAATGCCTGATGAACCGGCTGACCAATAACTTCAGACAACTGGCGCAAAATCGCCGTTTCTGAAATATCTTCAGCTTCATTTGCCGGCAATTCGCCCAAGGCCGCCAACACCGCTCGGCCAAATTTGAAAGGGCTGGCCGTCGAGGCCGCCACCACCGGCCGTCGGTCGCCGCTTTGCGCTAAATAATCCTCATAAACCGCCACCGCCACCGCCGTATGCGGATCTAAAGCATAATGCTGTTCTGTAAAATATTTCTTAATAGTTGCAGCCACCCGCTCCTCGTCAGCAAAACCGCCGCTCATCAGAGTTTGCCATTTTTCGCGGGCGGCAGCGTCCGCCTCAAAGCAGCCTTTTTCCGCCAAATCAGCATAAGCGGCGCGCACTTTGGCCGTATCGCCACCGGTCATTGCATAATAGAAACGCTCGAAATTACTGCTGATTAAAATATCCATGCTGGGACTGGTGGTTTTAACAAAATCCCGCCGGCGATCATAAACCCCAGTGGATAATACGTCGGCCAGTACCTTATTGCTGTTGCTGGCGCAGATCAGATGCCCAATCGGCAAGCCCATTTCCCGGGCATAATAAGCGGCCAGAATATTGCCAAAATTGCCGGTGGGCACAACAACATTAAAGCTCTCGCCAGGTTGCAGGCTATTTTGCCGCAGCAACTCGGCATAACTCCAAAAATAGTAAACAATCTGCGGGCAAAGCCGGCCCCAATTTATCGAATTGGCCGAAGAAAACTCCTTACCCGCCGCATTTAAACGCTGCTGCATCGCCGGATCGGCAAAAATTTGCTTAACGCCGCTCTGGCAGGCGTCAAAATTACCCTCAACCGCCACAACATGCGTATTTTCTCCGTCGGTAGTAGACATTTGCAGGTATTGGGCCTGGCTAACCCCGCCATGCGGATAAAAACAGATAACCTGAACACCCGGCACGTTCTTAAAGCCCTCTAAGGCCGCCTTGCCGGTATCGCCAGAGGTTGCCACCAACACCGCAATTTCTCGGTTATCCCCCTGCAAACACACTGCCTCAGTCAACAGTCGCGGCAAAATTTGCAGCGCCATATCCTTAAAAGCCGCCGTCGGCCCCTGCCAAAGCTCCAAAATATGCAGTCCATCCGCCAGTTTAACCAACGGCGCAATCTTCGGACTGGCAAAATTTCTGCCATAGGAAGCGTTAACAATTTCCATTAACCGTTCCGGCTGATAATCAGTTAAAAACAAGGATAAGATTTTAGCCGCCAGAGCCTGATAACTCATAGTCTGTAACTCCTGCCAGCTATAATCAAACCTGGGCAACTCGCAAGGCACAAAAAGCCCGCCGTCCGCCGCTAAACCCTGCCGGATGGCTACGGCGCTGTTCTGTTCAGCCACTTGCCCACGGGTGCTTAAATATTGCATTGGTTTCACCTCAAAAATATTTTCTTTTATTATGTTATTTCGATCATTGTTCTGGATAACCATATTATTAGCCGATTTTCGAGCCGTCAAACGATAAATCGGCTGATTCATACGACGAAATCGCATTTCATATTCTGTTGGCCGATCGTCCGGCGCACCTTGCAAAGGATAATCCCAATCAAGATCGTTAAGCCGCCAGCCAGCCGCCAGCAAACTGTCCGCCGAAAAAGCAAACAGCCTGGCATTATCCGTCTTTAACCATATCTCACCATCCGGAGCTAACAAATCGGCATACTGCCGTAAAAAATTCCGGTGCGTCAAACGCCGCTTAGCATGTTTGGCCTTAGGCCAGGGATCAGAGAAATTCAGATAAATTCTCGCCAATTCGCCGGGCACAAAACAGTTTGGCAAAGCCACCGCATTCAGCCACAAAAAAGCCAGATTGGACGGAGCAGCCGCAGGATCAGCCGGCAGCGCTTTTGCCAGAACAGAATCATACTGTTCCAGGCCGATAATATTCAATTCCGGAAAATCTTTGGCCATGGCGTTAGCAAAACGCCCGCGTCCACAGCCGATTTCCAGACACAATTTTTTTCCCTTGCTGCCCTTGTCAGCAAAATATTGCTGCCAGCGCCCTTTCGGCGCTGTATCAGCCCGCAATACCAACTGCGAGGCGGCCAAAAGCAACTCCTTACTGCCGGGAATATTTCGCAAACGCATAAAACAAAATCCTTAAATTTATTGCTACCAACTAACCAGAAAACAAAACATTCAGCAAAAAAGCCGACTGATTAGACATCCGCCAGCAACCGGTCAATTTCCGCATCAACCTGTTCTTTAGTCATATTATGTTCTTTCTCCAAACGCAACTCAATAGCCTGAGCCCAAAAAGTCATTTTTTCGGCCATTTTCTTAAACTTCTTACCATTAGCTTCTTTTTTGCTTTCCTTGCCGCGGTCAATCGCATTAGCGGCCACCACCGAGGCAATCGACTGACATTTCAACAAAGTTTCTTTATCATATTGCTGATAATTTTTTTGCCATTCAGCCAAAACGTCTTTAAAATAGGCGGCAAATTCCGCATACGGAATTTCATCCTCCATTTGCAAATATTCACAAAGCTTAGCAAACAAAGCCTCCATAAATTTTCTTCCTTTCATATTACGAGGATTTAGCCAAAAGATAAGCCAAGCAAGCCTATAAGCCGGGTTCTGTCGTGAATGAACATCTATCTTGGACGACTGTTGCCAGCCGCCTCCTGCGGCCTTTTCCCGAAAACAAGACGGGCAGCCTTTTGCGTTTTCTATTCTGGCCTTGCTTCAGGTGGGGTTTACCTAGCCGGTTGGTTACCCAACCGCTGGTGCGCTCTTACCGCACCGTTCCATCCTTGCCGGCCTGGCCTTGCAGCCAGGCTTAGGCGGTTTGTTTCTGTGGCACTTGCCTTAAGATTACTCTCACCGGCCGTTAGCCGGCACCCTGCCCTGCGAAGCCCGGACTTTCCTCAGAGAGAGCCTTTTGGGATTTCCCTCCGCGTCCATTCAGCTTACTTGGTTTACTTTTTTGGCAAAAGTCAACAAAAAAATATTTTTATTGACTTCTCATTATAGCATTTTTTTTTAGCTTATGCAATCGGTTTTTTGATAATTTTTTTATAAGCAACCACAATTAAAAACCCAAATTTTCGTCAATAAGCACAATTTCTGCCTCGGCTCTTTTCATACAGTGCAAATGGATCACTAAAGCGTTACAAATGCGATCCGGGCTTTGGCAGTCATAACATTTATCGCCTTTAACCGCACAGGGAGTGCGATACCCCTTGCGAGCGGTATTCTGCGGCGCGGCCACATTGCGCGCCCGCCAAACGGCCTGTTCCAAATCAGAACAAAGCTTGTTTGTGCCAAACACAAAATACACCTTGCCGTGGCCGTAAAGCGTACCGGCCACACGGTTGCCAATCGCATCAATATTAACCAGCTCACCGTTTATAGTGGCGGCGTTAACGGAAGTCAAAAAGATTTCGCCCACCGTTGTTTTGGGCAGAACCTCAAAAAAATCTTCTCCCGGCTCCGGGTGCATTGGATCAACCACCTGGTTATGCCCGGCCAGCAAAGCATAAACTCCCATATTATAAAGCGTCCGCGAATCGCCAAAGGCCACGCTGCGACCGTCAATCTGTTGATCCAAATAGGCTGCGGCAGCCGCTCCGTCTGCAAAGTAAGACGTTTTATAACCTTTTTTGCGGAAAGCAGCCAAAACCTTATCAATATCAAAATTCTGCATATGTATCACCTCATATTCAATTTATGCGTAAAAAGCCCAGGCGTCTTCAACCTCTGCCGAACAAACCTCCAATTCGGGCAGAGCCGCGGCCAGCTTTTGCCCGAGCCGCATAATACCAATGATTTCCGTGGCAAAATGCGTGCCGTCAATCACCGCAAATTGGCTGTGCGCCGCCTGCAAACCAATGTGGTGCTTGCCGTCTGCCGAAAGCAGCGCGTCAGCGCCGCCAGATTGTGCCTGCGGCCAAAAATCCAGACCCGCGCCGCCCACCACCGCCAGGCGGCGATATAATTTATCCTCTCGCAGGCCTGCCGCACGCACCACCGGCAAGTTCAGCTTATGACGGATATGCGCCAGCAAAGCGGCGGCATTAAGCGGTTCTGGCAAATCTCCGGCCAAAAGCAATATCTCCGAGGCCGGCGGCTCTGTCAGGGGCGCAACATTCTGCAAGGCTAAGGCCTCGGCCAGCGCCCAGTTAATGCCGCCATCAGCGTTATCCCAGTTGGTATGCGCAGCCATTGCCGCAATATTATGCCGCGCCAGCGCCATAATCAAATCTCCCTCATAACAGCCGGCCAACACTTGCTTTTGGCCGCTAAAAATAAAGGGGTGGTGCGTTAAAATAAGCTGACAATTCCAGGCTAAAGCCTGCTCTAACACCGGTTTGGTTAAATCCAGCGCCAGCATAACCCGACGGCACTCCGCCCCGGCGTCGCCTAGCAGCAAACCGGGATTATCCCAGGCCGCCGCCAGCCGCGGCGGCGCCAAACGCTCCACAACCTCCGCCACATCTTTAACTTTCAGCATTTTATCACCTCAACTTATAAGTTGCCAATTAATTTACTCAACCGAGAAATTTCCTCCTCTAATTGATTTCTGCGCTGTCGGCTGGACAAAGAATCCGGACTGTTATTCTCGTTCATTGCCGCCAAAAGCTGGGTTAAGTCAGTTTCTTTGAGAATCAGAAAGTCCTTAAACAGCGGGTGCCCCTCCGTCAGCAACAGAGGGCCAAAATCAGCCTCATCATCGCTAAGCGCGATTTTCTCCTGTCCGGCAGGTTCCGCCGCCATAATTTCATAATAAAATCCGTCGTCCTCCGCCAAATCCTCGGCCACAATTTTAAAACCGTTCTCTGCCAGAAAACGCCGTACAGCCGGCACGTTGCGCTGGGGCTGCAAAACCAGCCTTTGCGCCGCGCGCGCCAGCGGCAAATCGGCGGCAATTATTTCCTTAATAGCCATACCGCCCATACCGGCCAGACAAATCACTTCCGCCTCGCCGGGCTGCAAAACGCTTAGCCCCTCGCCCAGGCGGATGTCAATTTGATTTTCCAAAGACAACAGACTAAC
>CAQWMM010000033.1 GCA_948907985.1 uncultured Bacillota bacterium | reverse complement strand
GATTAGTATTGCGAATAGTCTTCTTAGGCTATTTGACGACGCGCCCTCTGGGGGAGCCGAGAACTTTCGGGCGGAGTGGTTTTAAACTTGCCTCGCCCTTTAGGGAGAGGTGGCAGGGGCGACTGAAAGGAGCCGCTGACGGAGAGGGTGGAGATTAGCAAGCTCCCCAAGTCTATTTGCTGGCGCGCCCTCTCAGTCCCAGCTTGCGCTGGGCCAGCTCCCCCAGAGGGGGAGCCAAGAACTTACGGGCGAAGTTGTTTAAACTCGCCTCTCCCTTTGGGAGAGGTGGCAACCGGCGGAGGCCGGTTGACGGAGAGGGCGGGCGGTCAGTCAGGCTAGCCTGACTATTTATATAGATAGTTCCTATCTATATATAAAAACTCTTGAACAACAAGCTTTTTAACTTTGGTTATTACAGATAATTTTGGCGCGCGCAGAAAAATATTTTGCCAAAGGAATCTTGAATAACATATAAAAAACATATAATGAAAGCGAGGAAAATTTTATGCAAAAACTTAGAGAACGGTTGAAAGACCAAAAGGGCTTTACCCTGGTGGAAATGCTGATTGTGGTGGCGATTATTGCCATTTTGATTGCTACTTCTATTCCTATGGTAAACAGTGCGTTGGAAAAATCGCGCCATGCTGTGGACGAGGCAAATTGGCGTAATGCTATTAGTTTGGCGAATGTTGAAATTTTGTCAAGCATAGATCCGCAAACAGGTAAACCTACAATGAGTGGTGATTATTATTATGCGGTAGATGATGAAACTCATCAAAGCAGTTTAACAACGACTCCTGGTGATGCAGAACCAACAAAGTGTACTGGTTCTGGTACTGATGATTGCGGTAATGCTTCTGGATCAACGCGTTATAAAACGAATTGTCGTATTAAGGTAACGTTTACGTCAGGTTCAACTGAGTTTACTATTGATTATGAAGCAATTTCCTAATATTGTCCCGAGTATAAGATTGTCAATATTATAAAGAATATGGACGTATGTCAATATTATAAAATTTTTTGGTTGGCGGTGGCGGGGGCGGCAGTTGGCAGTTTTGCCAACTGTGCGGCCAGCCGCCTGGCTGCCGGAGAGCCGCCCTTTGCGGGGCGCAGCCAGTGTGCGGCCTGTGGGCGGCAGCTAGCGGCCCGGGATTTGATCCCGATAATCAGTTTTTTGGTTAACGGCGGCAAGTGCCGCTTTTGCGGCGGCAGGATACCGCGGGACTGTCTGGCGGCGGAGCTGGCCGGGGCGCTTAGCTTTGCCCTGTTGGGCTGGTATTGGGGCTCGGATTGGCAGCCGCTGATTTTGTGGCTGCCGGCGGCGGCCCTGTTGTTGGGCGTGGCGCTTTGCGACTGGCACGGGCGGATTATCCCAGATTTGCTTTTGCTGGCCCTGTTGGGCTGGCGGGTGTTGTATTTTCTGTTTTGGGATTTGCCGCTGGAGGGCGGCCTTGTGGAAATTCTCTGCGAACTGATAGTGAATATGCTGGCCCCAGCCTTGCTGCTGGCGGCGGTGCTGCTGGGTGAGATTTTGTTGGAAAGCGAACTGATGGGCGGCGGCGATTTAAAGCTGTTTTTTGTGCTGGCCTTATATTTTAACTGGGCGGAACAGCTGTTGATTTTGTTTGTGGGGTGCGCTGTTGGGCTGCTGTGCGCGGCGCTGGCGGCGGTATTTATGCAAAAACCGCTGGACAGAGCGCTGCCTTTTGGCAGTTACCTGGCGGTGGCCTGCGGGCTGGTTCTGCTTTGGGGCGGGCCGCTGGTGGATTGGTATATGGAATGGTTTTAAATTTTTTTCTCTTAGCCGCTGACGGAGAGAGAAAAAGGATAAGTGCAACAGTAATGCAGTAATGGAGGGAGATTTAATGGCAACAGCCAGGTTGGGTTTTGATATTGGCAGCAACAGCATGAATATTGCCCTGCTGAAAGGGGACGAAATCAGGCTGGAGAACGTCCGCCTGCCGGAAAATCTGGTGGACGGCGACGGCAATATTGTTTTGCCGCATGTGTTCACACAGCTGTTACGCCAGCTGAAGAAGGAACTTAAACTGCCGGGGGCTAAGGCCGCCTTGGTGCTGCCGCCCAGCCAGGCTATTTGCCGCCTGATCAGTTTGCCGAAGATGACGGAGGAACAGCTGCTGTTGAACTTGCCCTATGAGTTTACGGATTTTATTCAGGGTGTGGCGGATCAGTATTTTTGTGATTATGCGTTGTGCGAACCGACCGAGGCCGAACAGGCGGCGGAAGACGCCGGAGAATCAACCGGCGTTCCGATGATGGCGGCTGCGGCGGCCAAGCGAACGCTGGCGGAGTATGCGCAGATGTTCGCCCGGGCCGGTATCAGGCTGACGACTATTTTACCGCAGGAGATGGCGTTGGTTAGTCTGGTGCAGGGTTTGGATAAAAAAGAAAACGAGCGGGAATTTTGTTTTGTGGATTTGGGACATACGGCTTCGCGGATTACGGTGGTTTGGCGGGACCGGGTGCAGGCCACGCGGCAGATTGCTATTGGCGGCCGTAATCTGGATTTGCTGGCGGCGGATGAGTTTGGCGTGGACGCTTTTCTGGCCAACACCTATAAGCAAAGCAATTTTCAGGATATTTTGGCGGCGCCAAGCCTGCGCGATCTTTATGACCGAATTGCCGTGGAGATATTAAAGGTGATTAATTTTTATCAATTCACCTATCGTTCCAGTAATTTGCCCGGTATTTATCTGGTGGGCGGCGGCGCGGCTTTGCCGCCGTTGCGCCAGGCCATTGAGGACGCGTTGGGCATGCCGCTGCTGGAGCCTTCGGAGCTTTTGAGCGGGGGATTAAAACATGTTGAGGGCGCTGCGACGGGGATTTTTGCGGCCGGAGCTGCCAGAGGAGAGGTTTGAGATGGCAAGAAATATTAACCTGCGCGATTTGGGCAAACGCCGCACGGTTTATCCCAGCAAGCGCCGCATGAATCTGTTCTATAAGCCGGACAGAACCACCAAACCGGCCACGATTGCTTTATATGTGCTGTTTGGGCTGGTGTTGCTTTTGGCGGCGGCCAAGCTGATGATCTATGACCTTTGGGACGACGTGCAGCAGCAGCGGCAGGCCTTGGCGGCGGTGCAGGCGGAGTTGGCGGCGGCGCAGGCCGAACTGGCCGATTACAGCCAGGTTTGGGAGCGTTATAACCGTTTTGCTGCCACCGATGAGGAACGCGCTACGATTGATCGGATTGAAGTTTTGGCGCTGTTGGATTCGGCCATTGGCAGCCGGGCGCAGCTAAACAGCATTGCGATTAACGGCGACGTGGTGCAGGTGCAGTTTTTTGGCGTTACGCTGGCCCAGACGGGGCAGATTGTCAGCGCGCTGGAGGCCTCGCCGCTGGTGGCCTATACGGAGGTTAACACCGCGGCCACGCCGCAGAACAGCACGGCGCAGGTTTTGGCCAGCGTTTATATCCAGCTGAAAAAGGAGGGCGGCGGCGATGACGCGAACACTAACGCCTAGGGAATGGATACTGCTGGCTGTTTTGGCGGTGGTGATAATAGTCAGCGGTTATTTAATGTTTTTCTATATGCCAATGACTACGGAGCGCGATAATCTTGCGCTGGAGATTGAGTCCGCTAATCTGGAGCTGGAAACCGCCCAAATTCAGCTTGATAACAAACGGCGCATGGAGCGGGAGTTGGCTGAGATTTTCGCGGCTAACCCAAACCCGGTTGGCCTGGCGGCTTATGACAACTTGCAGCCGGTTATGCAGGAATTGAACGCCGTTTTGGCGGCGGCGGACGACTATTCGCTGTCGTTCAGCAGCGTTTCGGCCGAACAAAGCATTGTGCGCCGCAGTATCAATTTAAGCTTCAGCAGCCGTAACTATGCCCAGGCCAGACAGATTTTGCAGCGCTTAGATAACAGCGCCTACCGCTGTATGCTGGAAAGTCTGAATATCTCTATGAACCAGGGGCGCAACAGTTCGGTGCTGGTTAATGGGGTAATCGTCTTTTTTGAGTATCAAAAAGTTTGAATTACTAAAAATTAATAACCCTCGGATGATTAGTTCGGGGGTTATTTAATTTTTTTGCTTGAATTATGCCGGATAATTTGCTAAAATAAAATGATGTGGTGTTTCTATCATTGGTAGTTTGCAACAATATAGAAAGGATGGTTTTTTATGAAAAAACTGGCGGCTTATTTTTCGGCAACTGGCGTAACGGCGGCTGTTGCTAATATTATAGCAGAAAAAACTGGCGCGGAGCTTTATCAGATTGTGCCGAAAGAGCCTTATACGACCGCGGATTTGGACTGGGAGAACAACCAGAGCCGCAGCTCGCGGGAGATGCGCGACCAAAAATACCGGCCTGAATTGGCGGGGATAGGCTTGGATATTGCCCAGTATGATTTGATTTTTATTGGCGCTCCTATTTGGTGGTATAGTATGCCGCGCATTATTAATAGCTTTATTGAAAGCCTTGATTGGACGGGCAAACGGGTTACGTTGTTTGCAACCTCGCGGGGCAGCGGGATTGCCACGGTTGACAGCGAACTGCGCAAAGCCTACCCGCAGATTGACTGGCAGTATGGCCGTATGTTGACAAATCCGCCGGACGAAGCTGTTTTGGCCAAATGGTTTGAACAGTTGGGAATATAGCGGGGTGAAATGATGGTAAGGATTAATGGCCGGGAGTTGGCGGCGGAGGGGCAGGTTTTGGCGGACTGGCTGCTGGCTAATAATTACAATCTGGCGCGGATTGCTGTGGAAAGAAACGGCGAAATTGTGCCTAAAGCGCAGTATCAAAGTACCATGCTGCAAGCGGGCGACTCTCTGGAGATTGTCAGTTTTGTGGGGGGCGGTTGAGATGAGCGGCAGCCTTAAACTGCCAAGCCGGGCGGAGTGGCGGCAGGCCCTGGCGGCCCGGCACGGGGCGGAGCTGGCCGCCAGGCTGGAAAATACCACGGTGGCAATCTGCGGTTTGGGGGGGCTGGGCTCTAACATTGCCATTGCTTTGGCGCGCGCCGGTGTGGGCCGGCTGCTGTTGCTGGATTTTGACCGTGTTGATTTGAGCAACCTCAATCGTCAGCAGTATAAAGCGGCGCAGCTTGGCTGCTATAAAACGGAGGCCCTGGCGGTTAATCTGCGGGAAATTGCCCCTTATTTGCAGACCGACCTGTACACTGTTCATCTGACGGCGGATAATTTGGCGGCGGTTTTGGCGCCGGCAGATATAATTTGCGAGGCTTTTGACCAGCCGGAGGCCAAAGCAATGCTGACCGAGGGCGTTTTAAGCAAAATGCCGGACAAGTATTTGGTGGCGGCCTCTGGTATGGCGGGGCTGGGTTCGGCTAATTCAATCCACACCCGGCGGGTGCTGCCGCATTTTTACCTTTGCGGCGACGAGGTCAGCGATGTTAACGCGGCGGGCAGCCGGGGGCTTTTTGCGCCTCGGGTGATGCTGTGCGCCGCCCAACAGGCTTTAATGGTGATCAGAATTATTGCCGGCGAGTTTACGGTTTGATTGGTCATAATGGCCGGAAAGAGGATAAGATATGCAGAATAAAGATAAAATTGTAAATGAAGATGAATTTATAAATGAAGATGAATTTATAAATGAAGATAAACTTGTAATCGGTGGCAGAGAGTTTAATTCCCGTTTTATTTTGGGTTCCGGTAAATATTCGCTGCAGCTGATTGAGGCGGCGGTGCGCGACGCCGGCGCGGAGATTATCACGCTGGCGGTGCGCCGAGCCAACACCCAGGAACAGGCTAATATTCTTGATTTTATTCCCGAGGGCGTAACCCTGCTGCCCAATACCTCCGGCGCGCGCAACGCCGACGAGGCGGTGCGTATTGCCCGGCTGGCGCGGGAATTGGGCTGCGGCGATTTTGTGAAAATTGAGATTATGCGCGACAGCAAATACCTGCTGCCGGACAATCAGGAAACAATCAAGGCGACGGAGATTTTGGCCGGCGAGGGGTTTGTGGTGCTGCCTTATATGCACCCGGACTTGAATGTGGCGCGGGATTTGGCTAATGCCGGGGCAGCGGCGGTTATGCCGCTGGCCGCGCCGATTGGCTCTAACAAGGGGCTGGCGACGCGGGAGTTTATCCAGATTTTGATTGATGAGATTGACCTGCCGGTTATTGTCGACGCCGGCATTGGCCGCCCCTCGCAGGCCTGCGAGGCCATGGAGATGGGCGCGGCGGCAATTATGGCCAATACGGCGTTGGCCACGGCGGGCAATTTGCCGTTGATGGCGGCCGCTTTTCGCTCGGCAATTATCGCCGGGCGCAAGGCTTATCTGGCCGGGCTGGGGCGGGTTTTAAGCCGGGGGGCGGCGGCTTCCGATCCCCTGACCGGTTTTCTGCGGGATTAAAGGGGGCGTATGCAAACGAATACGACAGAGCAATTTTTGGTAGATTCCGACTTTTTATCGCCGCAGGCTTTGGCGCGCAAACATGAGTTGGAGCAGAACCCGGCCAGCCGGACGGATCATCTGGCTTATCTGCCGGGTATGGAACAAATTGAGTCGGCAATTTGCGGGCAGGTGCTGGCCGAGATGAACAGCTACAATTATCAGGACTATACGGCGCGGGACGTTAAGACGGCGCTGGCGCACGAAACCTGTTCGGTTGAGGATTTTAAGGCGCTGCTTGCGCCGGCGGCCCAGCCTTTTTTAGAGGAAATGGCCCAGCGCGCCCGGGCCGAAACCAGCCGCCACTTTGGTAATACGGTCTACATGTTCACGCCGCTTTATATTGCCAATTATTGTGAAAATTACTGCGTATACTGCGGTTTTAACTGTTATAACCATATTCAGCGTCTGCGCCTGGACCGCGAACAGCTGGAGCGGGAAATGCAGGTTATTGCGGCGTCCGGCATGGAGGAAATTCTGATTTTGACCGGCGAGAGCCGCGCCCAAAGCGACCTTAAATATATCGGCGAGGCCTGCCGGCTGGCGCGGCAGTATTTCCGGCTGGTGGGCGTGGAAATTTACCCGCTGAATACTGACGAGTATTGTTATCTGCATGAGTGCGGCGTGGATTTTGTAACGGTTTTTCAGGAAACTTATGATATTGAACGTTATGAGCAGCTGCACCTGCTGGGGCATAAACGGGTTTGGCCCTATCGTTTTGACGCGCAGGAGCGGGCGCTGCGCGCCGGTATGCGGGGGGTTACCTGTTCGGCGTTGCTGGGGCTGG
This sequence comes from uncultured Bacillota bacterium, assembly GCA_948907985.1. Lineage (GTDB taxonomy): Bacteria > Bacillota > Dehalobacteriia > UBA4068 > UBA4997 > Avidehalobacter. The sequence continues at coordinate 13,708 of CAQWMM010000033.1, read as the reverse complement.
CGGATTTTCGGCGGGACGCGCTGGCCAGCGCCCTGCACGTTTATTATTTGCAGCGCAAATATCCGCAGGCGGAATTTTCGCTGTCCTGTCCGCGGCTGCGGCCGATTGTCAACAATGAAAAAATTCGCCCGCAGGACGTGGGCGAGCGGCAGCTTTGCCAGATTTTGTGCGCTTATCGGATTTTTCTGCCCTTTGTGGGGATTACGGTTTCTTCGCGGGAGAGCGCGGCCTTTCGCAACGGTATTGCTAAAATTGCCGCTACCAAGGTTTCGGCGGGGGTTTCCACCGGGATTGGCGACCATGCGAGTAAATATCACGCCGGCCAGGAGCCGGACGAACAGACGCATGGCGACGAGCAGTTTAATATTGACGACGGGCGCAGTTTGCAGCAGATGGCGGCGGATATGGCCGGCGAGGGCTTGCAGCCGGTGCTGAACGATTATTTGTATGTTTAAGATAGTTTGTGTTACGGATCGCCGCCTGTGCGCCGGTGATTTTATGGAAAGGATTGCCAAAATTGCCGCCGCCAGGCCGGACGCGCTGCTTTTGCGCGCCAAAGAGCTGCCGGCGGCGGAGTATCTGGCGCTGGCGGAGCAGGTGCAGGCAATTTGCCGGGCGTATCAAGTCTCCTGCGTTTGGCACACCTATTATAATGAAGAAACAGAATTTCTGCACTTGCCGCTGCCGCTGTTAGCGCAGTTTAAATTGCCGTTGGGGCGGCGGCTGCATGCGCTGGGCGCGTCCTGCCATAGTTTGGCGGAGGCGGAGAGGGCGGCGCGGCTGGGCTGTAACTATATCACCGCCGGGCATATTTTTGCCACCGGCTGCAAGGCGGGGCTGCCGGGGCGGGGATTGGCCTGGCTGCAACAAATCTGCGCCGCCTCGCGCCTGCCGGTTTACGCTATCGGCGGCATAAACGCGCAGAATATCGGGCAAATTAAAAAGGCAGGCGCGCAAGGCGCCTGCCTGATGAGCGAGTTTATGACCTGTGCTGAGCCGGCCGCTTTAATGGCCGAGTTGCGCGCCGCCGGTGCTGATAATTAACTATCCTCCAGCAGCAGAGTTAGTTCCGCTGCCAGTTGGCCGTTTAAGTATAAATCAACGGCGTAAGTTTCCGCCAGGGGATGAATGTCCATAATATCCCGCCAGCTGCCGCTGCTCATACCGCCGCCGCCCAGCCCGATATGCTCCGGCCAGTCGCCGTCTAGCTCGCTGGTGGAGCGAATAGTTTCTTCGCCGCCAATAGTGAATAACTGATTATCTTTAATTGGCACAAGCATTTGCGGTCTTTCCTGCCCGGTGTTCATAGCCGCGGCGGCAACAGCGATTGAGGTGTATTTTCCTTTGTCTGCGGCGCTGCCGATGTAGTAAGCGTCCAGCGAGGTAAATCGGCTGTATCTAAATTTGGCGTGCGGATTATAGTCGGGTGAATAGCAGGCCGGTTCTGCTTTGATCTGCCGGCAAAGCTGCAAACGGAAATCACCCCATTCGGCGGCGTAAACTTGCACCGGGAAAAGGTTGCACTCTTCGGTTGGCGCAACAATATATTTCTGAAAATCCTCTTGCGGCTGTACCTGCCAAAAGAGGCCGTTTTTTTGCACCAGCACCGGCTGGGCGTGCATTTGGATTTGGTTGGCGGCTGCGTTATAGGCCGAAACTGCCAGTATGCCGGTGTAGGCGCGGCGGCTCTGCCGCTGAATGTTATAAATGGTATAACCATCCGCTTGCGGCTTGCCGATTATGCCATAGGCCGATGGATTTTGGAGCACCTGTTTGGCGTAAGCGTCCAGCGCGCCGCTGTATGTGGGGATTTGCCGCCATACCCAAAAGGCGGCCAACACCGCCAGACAAAGGCCGAGCAGCGCGTAAGGGCGGGTGTGCTTAAACATTGGGCTTGTAATCCTCCCGCTCCGGGGTGAAAAATTCCAGCCAGGCGCTGTCTTCGTCAATGCTGGCGAAAGTATGGGGCACGTTGGCGTCAATTTGGATTACATCTCCGGGCTTTAAGATCTGGGTTTCTTCACCGCAGAGGAAATCTCCCTGGCCGGAGAGCATATAGATCACCTGCAAGTGGGGGTGGCTGTGGGGCGGCGCGGTTGCCCCGGCTTTGGCCTGCATCAGGTTGACGGTATAGCCGGGGGTGGCGTTTTCGCCTGGCTGGTAGGCCAGCAGCTTGCGGGTGATGACCGGCGTCATATTAACGGCGGGCAGATTGGCAAATGGGTTGTATTTCATAACAAAAAACCTCCTTAACACAGACTGTCGATAAACGCCCATCTTTGAACTCTTCGCGGCGACTCAAGTCGTCAACGTACTGTAAGTACGCCTCCTTCTTTCGCTTGCTTATCGTTCAAATCTGAGCATCTCTCAACAGTCTTATAATATAAATATTTTTATAATCATTATACAACTTTTTCTGCATAAAAACAACAAAAATATATTGACAAGCGGCCAAAAAATGTTATAAAATAATATATATATACTCAAAAATAATTGGGTAAAATTGTAAGACAGAAAAATGGGAGGAAAGTAAAAATGAAGAAACTAATTAGTTTGATTATGGTCGTGGGGCTGGTTCTGTGCCTGGCGGCCTGCGGCAACGACAATAATACGCCGCAACAGGGGAACAACGATCCGGCCGCGACTGGTACGGTGAACACCAAAGACGTTATTAACGTCGGTTTTGTGCAGCTGGTGGATATGGCCGACGCGCAGGAAATGTATGACAGCTTTACCGCGACTATTGCCGGGGCCGGTTTGGCGGATAAAATTGTGGTAGACTTTCAGAGCGCGGCGGGCGACGCCGGTACAATGTCTACCATTATTCAGGGCTTTGTTGATAACGGCTGTGATTTGATCGTGCCGATGCTGACTCCGCCGGCACAGGCTGCGGCCAGCATTTGCGGCGGCGATATTCCGATTATCTTTATGTCGGTTGTTGACCCGGTATATTCCAAGATCATGCCCGATTTGAACACCGTTGACCCGGCAATCCTGGCCACCGGCACTTCCAACACCATTCCGGCGGATTTGATTATTGAAACCGCTAATGCCATCACCCCGTTGGAAGAGGGCAAAAAGGTCTGCATTATGTACAACACTTCTCAGAACAACGCGCAGTGCACTATGGAGGCCGCCAAGGCCTACTGCGAAAGCAAGGGTTATCCTGTTGATGTTGTGGGCTATGCCGATATTACCGACGCTGTAACCCAGGCGCAGTCCTTGCCGCTGGCGGACTATGGCTATGTTTATGTGGCTTTGGATTCGGTGATTGCCTCTAACTTCAATCAGCTGGGGCAGATTTTGGCCGATATGGGTATTCCGGTTTACGGCGCGGCTGATTCGATGACTATGGGCGGCGCGTTCTGCTCTTATGGCGTGGATTATGAAACCGTTGGCAAAATGACTGCCGATATGGTTATCGAGTGGTACAACGGCAAGGCTTTGGAAGAAATGCCCTGCCAGCAGTATTCTGACTTTACGCTGGTGGTGAACAGCGATGTGCAGAAAAAGCTGGGCGTGGAGCTGCCGGAAGAATATACTGCACAGGCCACTTTTGTTACTACTAAATAGCAGACGATGACAAACCAGATTTTGGGCGCTGTGGAGCTTGGCCTGGTTTATGGTTTAATGGTGCTGGGGGTTTATATAACCTTTCGGATTTTGAAGATTCCGGATTTGACGGTCGACGGCAGTATCACGCTGGGCATGGCAATCAGCGCCATGCTGATTAATTCCGGCCTGCCTTTTGCGCCCCTGCTGGCGCTTTTGGCGGCGCTGGCGGCGGGTGCGCTGGCCGGCAGCGTTACGGCGTTTTTTCAAACTAAAGTGAAAATTCCGCCGATTTTGGCCGGTATTATGACAATGTCAGGTTTATATTCCATAAACCTGTTAATTATGAACAACGGTACGCCGAATATCTCTATTTTGGGTTCGCCGACTTTGTTCTCGCAGTTTCAGCAGTTAACCGGCGTTTCCAAACACGCGGCGATGATTACCGTCAGTTTTATTATCTGCCTGGTGATTGTGGCGCTGGTGGAGTTCTTCTTCACCACCCATACCGGGCTGTGCATTTGCGCTACCGGCGATAATGAGGATATGGTGCGGGCCACTTCGGTTTCCACCACCAAAATGAAATGGCTGGCCCTGGCGCTGGCTAACGCCTGCGTGGCGGCCTCTGGTGCGGTTTACACCCAGTATATGGGCTATGCCGATGTAACCGCCGGCAGCGGTACCATTGTGGTGGGTTTTGCCTCGGTGATTATCGGCGAAACCCTGTGCGTTAAGCGCAATCTGGCGGTGGGCTTTGTTTCGGCCATTGTGGGCAGCGTTGCCTACCGTATCATTATTGCCATTGCTATTAAAACCAACCTGTTCCCAACGTATTTCTTAAAATTCGTTTCAGTTTTGATTATTGCCGTCGCGCTGGCTGTGGGTCCGGCCAAATCTGCGTGGACTGAATATCGCAACAAGGCCAGGAGGATCAGGGAAAATGCTCAAACTTAATAACCTCCACAAAACCTTTGAGGCCGGCACGGTGAACGAAAAGCAGGTTCTCAAGGGGGTTAATCTGCACCTGGCGCGGGGGGATTTCGCCGCGATTATCGGTTCTAACGGCGCGGGCAAATCCACCCTGTTTAATGCGATTGCCGGCAGTTTTCTGACCGACGAGGGACAGATTTTGCTAGACGGCGAGGACGTTACCTTTAAGCCGGAAACCTACCGCGCCAGAGTTATTGGCCGGATTTTTCAGGACCCTATGAAAGGCACCGCGCCCAGTATGACGATTGAACAGAATTTAGCGATTGCTTATTCCTCGGTACGCCGGGGGCTTCGGCCGGCGATTACCAAAAAAGACCGGGATGTTTTCCGCGAAACTTTGGCCAGACTGGATATGGGGCTGGAGGATCGTATGAAAACCAAAATGGGGTTGCTTTCCGGCGGCCAGCGTCAGGCGGTTACGCTGCTGATGGCGGTGATTGTTACGCCCAAGCTGCTGCTTTTGGATGAGCACACCGCGGCGCTGGACCCGCTGACGGCGGAAAAGGTTTTTGCAATCACCAGACAGGTGGTGGCGGAAAAGGGCATTACCACGCTGATGATTACGCATAATATTGCCTCGGCGCTGGATATGGGCAACCGTACAATTATGATGGACGACGGCCAGGTGGTGCTTGATCTCTACGGCGAGGAACGCTCGCAGTTGACGGTGGAGGGTTTGCTCTTAAAGTACCGTCAGGTTAAAGGCCAGATTTTGGATAATGACCGGATTCTACTTTCATAATTAAAATAAGAAAGGCTCTGGTGGCGTGGTTGACCATTCGAGCCTTTTTTTTGTAAAAACAAAAAAAGAAGACGATTTTATGGAAAAAATTTTTAACAAAAGCCAGATTGCCGAAATCATTTTGGGGCCGCTGCTGCTGGTAATGATAGTTTTGCTGCTGCCAGCCAGCGCTTTTAGTTTTGCGGCCAGAGTTGCTGTTGGCACCGTGGTTTGGATGGGCTTTTGGTGGATTACGGTGCCGGTAAGCGCGGCGGTTACAGCCTTTATCCCGATTGTGGTGAATGCTCTGCTGGGTATTTTGCCGATGGAGGGCATAATCAGCGACTACTTCTCGGAAATTGTTGTGCTGCTTTTGGGCGCGGACCTGCTGGCGATTGCCTGGCACGAAACCGGCTTTGACCGCCGTCTTTCGCTGAAAGCGCTTTGCATAATCGGCCCCTCCGCCACTCAGCAGATTATCGTATGGTTCGTTTTGCCGGCGCTGCTTTCCACCGTTTTACCCAACGCGGTGGTTTGTATGGTGCTGACGCCGATTGCCTTTGCTATGCTGCAATACATCACCAAGGAGGGCAGCCCGATTCGCTCCATTATTTTGGCGGCGATTGCCTGGGGCGCGGGCGTTGGCGGCGTGGGGACGCCCCTGGGCGGGGCGATGAATCTGATTGCGGTGGGTTACTTTGAGCAGCTAACCGGCCGCGAATTTGCTTATCTGGATTGGATTGTGCGCCTGTTGCCGTTTATGTTGCTGTTGATTGTTATTGGCGTGGCTTATTTGCTGCTGATTAAACCGAAAAATGTCAGTCTGGAGGGCAGCAAGGAATACTTCCAGGGTATGTATCAGGAATTGCCGCCGATGAGCCGGGATGAAATGCTTAGCGTGGCGCTGTTTGGGGCGGCTATGCTGCTGGCCTTTCTTCGTCCGCTGTTTGAGGCTTGGCTGCCGGGGCTGAAGCCGGCCTATATCTTTATGCTTTTTGGTATGCTGACTTTTGTTCTGCCCAAGCAAGATGGTACTGCGCTGTTGACCTGGGAGCGGGCGGAGCGCGGCGTGGGCTGGAACCTGCTTTTCCTGATTGCCGGCGGCCTGGCGGTGGGCGGTATGATCAGCGATTCCGGCGCGGCGCAGGTGGTGGCGGCGCAGTTGGTAAACAGTCATTTGAGCGGCGGCCTGCTGACGGTGCTGCTGTTTGTGGCCTTTACCATTATGCTGGCCGAGATCGCCAGCAACACTGCGGCAGCGGCCATTGCCCTGCCGGTGGTAATCAGCGTTACGCAGGAGTTGGGGCTTAATCCAATCCCTTACATTTTTATTACGGCGGCGGCTTTCAACTGCGCGTATATTTTGCCTACCTCAATTCGGGCAATTCCGGTGGCGCATGGCCTGAAACCCTCTTTTATGGGCAAAAACGGGTTCGCTCTGACTATACTTAGCATTTTAGCAATCTCAATGTTTGGCTTTGCTTTGATGCAGTTTATACCGGCTTTTGGGATAATTTAAGAATATTAATTTGAGAATAAAAAACCGGTCGCTTTTGTTTGAGCGACCGGTTTGACTGTTAATTAGCTTTAATTAAATTATTCGGCCAACTCCTGCTGGAAAAACTCCTGCACCTCGCGGCCGATACACTCCTCGGCGTAACTTTCCAGAGATTGACCTTGGTTTTCGTCAAAACGCTGAATAGCTTTCAGCAGGCCGATTGTGCCAATATCCATTAAATCGCTTTTGCTGACGCCCTTGCCCTCGAATTTTTGGACTGACTTTTCCAAAAGTTCTAAATTGGCGTCGGTGAGCAGGTTTTTCTTGTTTAATAAAATTTTGAACAGTTCATGCAGAGAAAAGTTTGATGTTAATAATTTGCTGATACGATCGCGTCTGGGGTTCATGTAAAACTTCCTTTCACTGAAAAATATTTTGTCGGATAATATTATATGTCGTTTGGCTGAAAAAATAAGCGGTTCGCTGTTTAAAGATTACCTTTTAAGCCGATGGCCTCGGCCTGTTCCCGCATACCGGCAATGGTTTCGCGGATTACGTCGTCCAGCTCCATGCCCAGCAGCTCGCAGCCCTGACGGATAACTTCGCGGTTAACGCCGGCGGCAAAGGCTTTATCCTTAAACTTCTTTTTAACGGATTTTACCTCGATGTCTAACACGCTTTTAGAGGGGCGCATCAGGCAGGCGGCGTTAATCAGCCCGCACAGCTCGTCCACGGTGTAAAGGGTTTTTTCCAGCTTGCTTTCAGGCTTAACGTCGGTGCAGAGCCCCCAGCCATGGCAGTTCATGGCGCGGATGTAGAACTCGTCGACGCCGTGCTCGCGCATAATCTCTTCGGATTTGTGGCAGTGTTCCTGCGGAAATTGTTCATAATCCAAATCATGCAGCAGCCCGGCCACGCCCCAAACCTCGGCGTCTTCGCCGTTTAGACGGCCAAAATGCGCCATAACTGCTTCCACTGCCAGGGCGTGCTTTTGCAGCGCCTCGCCTTTGGTATATTTGGTCAGCAGCTCCCAGGCGTCTGCTCTTGCCAGTTTTTCCATATTGAAAAACCTCCTGTTTATACAAAGAATTTACAGGTATAATTATACAACGTTTTGCTTTAATCTGCAACCGTAAAATTAGCGGGCTGTTTAATAAAATTTAATAAAGTTGGTGTACAATTAAAAAAACGTCTGGAGATGAACATTTTTGTTCCGGATAAAAATATTGATTTTATTAATCTTTTCTATTATAATATAGAATAGTATTTTACACAAGGGAGAGTTTGAATATGAATAAAGCGGAAATTGCCGAGCTTTTGCAGATGCAGAGAGAATTTTTTTTGAACGGCTACACAACGCATTATCTGCGGGGCAGGGGGCTGCGTACCAATATGCTGGCCGATCTGCATAATGCGCTGCAAAGTTATGAACAGCCTTTGCTGGAGGCTCTGCGTCAGGATTTGGGCAAATCCGAATATGAGGCCTATACGACGGAAATTATCCCAATATATCAGGAAATGGAATACGTCTTTAAAAAGGGCGGCCTTTGGATGAAAGAAAAATCTCTGCTGCCCAACAAACTGACGATCCATGGCGCGGCTAAGGTCAGTTATACTCCTAAAGGGTGCGTGCTGATTATTGCGCCTTGGAACTACCCTGTGCAGCTGACGATTATTCCGCTGATTTCGGCCATTGTAGCCGGCAACTGCTGTGTGGTTAAGCCCTCGGAGTTGGCCCCGGCCACCGCCCAGGTGTTGGAGGAAATGCTGAACAGCACCTTTAAGCCGGAATATGTCCGGGTGGTTAACGGGGGCGCCGATGTGGCGCAGGCTTTGGCCGAGGCGCCGTTTGATCATATCTTCTTCACTGGCAGCCCGCAGGTTGGGCGCAAAGTTATGAAAGCGGCGGCGGCTAATCTGACCTCGGTTACGCTGGAACTGGGGGGTAAATCGCCCTGTATTGTCAGCCCGGCGGCCAATATCTACAAAGCGGCGCATAATATAATCTGGGCCAAGCTGCTTAACTGTGGCCAAACCTGCGTGGCCCCGGATTATGTGTTGGTTGGGGAGGAGCAAAAGGACGCTTTTATTTCCTCGCTGGTGTTTGCCATGCGTGAAATGTATGGTCAGGAGCCGATGCAGTCGCCGGATTATGGTAAAATCATCAACCGGCAGCATTTTGACCGCCTGCTTGGCTATATTGAGCCGTACCGCAACACCGGCAGCCTGGTTTTCGGCGGCCAGAGCAACGCCGAGGAGTTGAAAATTGCGCCCACCATTTTGAGCGGCGTCAACCTGGACAGCGCGGTGATGCAGGAAGAAATTTTCGGCCCGATTTTGCCGGTGCTGACCTATGATAAGCTGGGCAACGCCATCCGCTTTATCAACAGCCGGCCGGAGCCGCTGGCCTGCTATCTTTTTGACAATGCGGAGGAGAATATTAATCGCGTCTGTACGCAGGTGCGCTGCGGCGGCGTTTGCGTGAACGATATACTTACGCAAACTCTGCACCCCGGGCTGCCTTTCGGCGGCCTGGGCGCCAGCGGTTTCGGTCGTTATCATGGCGACGCGGGTTTTCAGGAATTTTCGTCGGCTAAGGCAATTTTCAAGGGGCGTTCTCCGGCTAACGCTTTGCGTCAGCCGCCCTACACCGAAGCCAAGCTGCAAAAACTTAAACAGATGTTTAAACTGGGTGTTTTTGCCAAAAAAATCTAAAATATCCGCCAATAATTCCCCCGATTTGGCTAATAATAAGCTTTGGTAAAATCTTCGTCTGGAGGGGGCGCAAAATGAGGCAGAATGTCTGGCGGCTGGAGAGTAATTTGTTTTGGGCGGCAACGCCGGCCTTTGGCCAAACACTGCTGTTTTTCGGCGGCGCGCTGGGTTACGGCCTTTTGGAAATTGGCTGGCGCGGTTATACTCATTGGTCAATGCTTTTGGCCGGCGGCCTGTGTTTTGTGGGCGTAAACTATCTGGATATGCGGCTGCCGGGCTGTGGCGACTGGCATAAGGCCTGGTTGGGCGGGCTGTTGATTACGGCGGTGGAACTGCTCTTCGGTTTGTTTTTTAACTGCTGGCTGGGTTTGGCTATCTGGGATTATTCCTTGTTGCCGTTTAATTTTTACGGCCAGATTTGTTTGCCATTCGCGGCTGTCTGGATGGGGCTGGTTTGGCTGCTGTTAAGGCTGGCGCGCTGGCTGCGCCCGGCGCTTGAAAAATTTTAATAAAGAATTTTAATAAAAAAAATTTAATATCAAGTAAAAAAGCTTGACACCGCAGTTTTCTTGTTGTATAATAAACAGGCGGTGTTAAGCTTTGTTTTTTGCGCTGTCGGATATAAGCTTGAATGGGGCTGTTTATGGATAAGCTGGGTTATAAATTGTTATTATTTGATGTTTATGGCGGCCTGCTTACAGATAAACAGCAGCAGGCGTTGGCGCTTACCTATAATGAGGATTATTCCTTGGGTGAGATTGCCGCCTGGCAAGGGGTTAGCCGGCAGGCGGTTTTTGACGCAATCAGGCGGAGCGAGGCGCTGTTGATTAACTATGAGGAAAAACTGGGCTTGATTAAGCGCAGCGAGCAGGAGCGCGAATTGTTGCAGCTTTTGGCGCAGGCTGAAAGCCAGGCCGATTGGCGTCAGGTGGCGGAGGTCCGCCGCCGTCTGGGCAAAATAATCGGGCTGGCCGGGCAGACGGCAGAAAAATAGCGGAAGGGGGGCTGCATCGTGGCAGTGTTTAGCAGCCTGGCTGATAAATTACAGGAAACTTTTAAAAAACTGACCGGCAAAGGCAAGCTGACCGAGGCGGATATTAATGAAGCCATGCGCACGGTGCGGATGGCCCTGCTGGAAGCTGACGTCAGCTACAAGGTGGTTAAGGATTTTGTAGCGTCGGTTAAAGAGCGCGCCCTGGGGGCGGATATTTTAGCCAGCTTAACCCCTGGTCAGCAGGTTATCAAGATCGTGCAGGAAGAGCTTACCGCCCTGATGGGCAGCGAGCAGGCCAAGATCAATATGCAGCCCAAGCCGCCCACTATCGTGATGATGGCCGGTTTGCAGGGCAGCGGCAAAACCACTTCGGCCGCCAAGCTGGCGCTGCTTTTTAAAAAGCAGCACAAACGCCCTTTGTTGGTGGCCGGCGACATTTACCGCCCGGCCGCTATCAAACAGCTGGAGGTTTTGGGCGAACAGACGGGGATTCCGGTGTTCTCGCTGGGGGATAAAATCAGCCCGGTGGAAATTGCCCGCCAGGGCGTGGAGCACGCCAAAGCCAATGGCAATGATTTAATTTTGATTGATACCGCCGGCCGTCTGCATATCGACGAAGCGCTGATGCAGGAGCTGAAAGATATCAAGGCCACTGTTCAGCCGCACGAAATTTTGCTGGTTGTGGACGCGATGGCCGGCCAGGATGCGGTTAAGGTGGCGGAAACCTTTAACGCCGAGCTGGAAATCGACGGCCTGGTGCTGACCAAGATGGACGGCGACACTCGGGGCGGCGCGGCTCTTTCCGCCAAAGCGGTTACCGGCAAACCGATTAAGTTTGTGGGTATGGGCGAAAAGCTGGACGCTATGGAACCGTTTTATCCTGATAGAATGGCCTCGCGCATTTTGGGTATGGGCGATGTTCTGACGCTGATTGAAAAGGTGCAGGCGGAAGTTGACGACCAGAAAGCCAAAGAGCTGGAAGATAAGATGCGCAACGCCACCTTCACTCTGGACGATTTTCTGGATCAGATGGAGCAGCTGCGCAAAATGGGCGGCATGAAAGATATGTTGGCCATGATCCCGGGGATTGGCAAACAAATCCGCGATTTGGAGATTGACGAGCGGGAGATCCGCAAGGTGGAATCCATTGTGCTTTCCATGACGCCGGCAGAGCGGCAGGACCCGTCTATTCTCAACGCCTCGCGCAAACAGCGCGTGGCCCGGGGCAGCGGCGTGCAGGTTCAGCAGGTGAACCGCTTGCTTAAGCAGTTTGAGGATACCAAAAAGATGATGAAAAAACTTACGGAATCCGGTATGCTTAAACAGGAGCGGATACACAAGCCGCGAAATAAGAAGAACAAGGGCAAAAAAAGCGGCAAATCCGGCGGCAACCGCGGCGGCGGGATGAGCAGTATGTTCTCCAAACTTTTGGGTAGATAACAATTTGTTTATTATATATCAATTCAAGCAGTATAGGAGGTGAAACTTCATGGCAACCAAAATTCGTCTGCGCCGCATGGGCGCAAAAAAAGCTCCGTTCTATCGTGTAGTGGTGGCCGACGCTCGCAGCCCGCGCGACGGTCGCTTTATTGAGGAAATTGGCTATTATAATCCCATCTCTGAGCCTACAGAAATCAAGATTGACGAGGAAAAGGCTTTGAAATGGCTGAAGACTGGCGCTGAACCATCAGAAACAGTTAAGCAGCTTTTGAAAACCACCGGCATTTGGGCTAAACGCAGCAAATAGTCTGCAAAAAGGGAGATGAGTTTTTTAATGAAGGAACTGGTTGAACACATGGCTAAATCACTGGTAACCAAGCCGGATGAAGTCGAGGTTCTGGAGGTTGTGCAGGAGGATAACGTCGTTAATCTGGAACTGCACACCGCCAAGGACGACATGGGCAAGGTTATCGGTAAACAGGGACGTATCGCTAAGGCTATGCGTATCGTTTTGAAAGCGGCAGCCAGCACCGAGGGCAAAAAGGCTAACCTGGACATCGTCTGATGGTTATACCGGCAGCCCTGGTTTTTGACGAAGCAACGCGGGGTTTGTTCTAGGCCCGAAGCGTTATTGTTTGGGACGTAATCAAAAGGGGGAGTTCGCTTGCGGCCTCCCCTAATTTTATATATAAAACAATTGGGAGCAATTTTATGAGTGCAAAACACCAATTTTTTCCGGACGATATGATTATTGTCGGCGAGATTACCGGCGCGCATGGCATCAAAGGGCAGGTTAAAGTGGAGGCCTTAACTGACTTTCCGGAACTGCGCTTTGCCCCCGGGGCGGAACTGTTTTTGGAAAAGCAACGGCGTTGGGTAAAAATTCTGGCCGCCAGCCTGCATAAGGGGCTATATTTGCTGACCCTGGAGGGTATTGCCGACCGGGATGTGGCGCAAAGCCTGCTGCATACCTATTTGCGGGTGCCTCGGGAAAGCCTGCCGGAGCTGCCGGAGGGGGAATATTACCACTTTCAGCTGATCGGTTTGCAGGTTTATGAGGGCGAGCGTTATCTTGGCCGTTTGGCCGATATTATGGAAACCGGCGCAAACGACGTTTATGTGATTAAAAACCAACAGCCGGAGCCGGGCAGCCCGGCGGAAATTCTGCTGCCGGCGCTGCAAAGCTGCATTTGCCGGGTGGACGTGGCCGCGGGCCGTATGGAGGTTAAAATTCCGGAGGGTTTGCTGGACTGATGCGCATTGATATTTTAACGCTTTTCCCGGAGATGTTCGCCCCCCTGCAACACAGTATTGTGGAGCGGGCGGTGAAAAAGGAACTTGTACAGCTTAATATTAAGAATATTCGCGATTATACCGGCCCCAAGCATGGCCTGACTGATGACAAGCTTTATGGCGGCGGCGCTGGTATGGTGATGAAACCGGAGCCGCTGTTTGAGGCGGTGGCGGACCTGCGCACGTCGGCGGAGGCCGCGCGCTGCCGGGTGGTGATTACCAGCCCCGCCGGCCGGGTTTTCGATCAGCAGGCCGCCAAGGAGTTGAGCCGGGCCGAGCAGGTCATTTTTATCTGCGGTCATTATGAGGGTATTGACAATCGGGTGGAAGAGGCCCTGGCCACCGATGTGTTTTCTATTGGTGATTTTGTGCTGACGGGTGGCGAGCTGCCGGCTATGGTGATGGCGGACGCTGTTATTCGGCTGCTGCCGGGGGCGCTTGGTCATGATGAATCCAGTCAGGAAGAAAGTTTCAGCGACGAATGGACAGGGCTGCTGGAATATCC
>CAQWMM010000032.1 GCA_948907985.1 uncultured Bacillota bacterium | reverse complement strand
CTCCCAAAGGGAGAGGCAAGTCTTTTCGCCTGTAAGTCTTGGCTCTCCCTTTGGGGGAGCTGGCAGCGACGACTGCCAAGGAGTCGATGACTGAGGGGGCGCGTTGACAAGCAACATCCCGCTATTGGGCTTCTTCATCAATAAATTTGTGCAACGCAGCCAACGCCTCGCTTAATCCGCCCACCTCGTCAATCAAGCCGGACTTCACCGCGTCCTCCCCCGCCAGCACCGTACCAATATCCCGCGCCAGCTCGCCGGTGTTCATCATAAACTTGCGCATCTGCCGGTCGGAGATCTGCGAGTGCGCCGTAACAAAGCCAATCACCCGGTCCTGCATGCGCTCCAGATAATCAAAGCTTTGCTGCACGCCCAAAACCTGGCCGTTCATACGGATAGGATGAATTGTCATAGTAGCGGTGGAGGCAATAAAAGAACGTCTGGCGGCCACCGCAATGGGTACGCCAATACTGTGGCCCCCGCCCAACACCAGCGACACCACCGGTTTGTGCATACTGGCCATCAGTTCGGCAATCGCCAGCCCGGCCTCCACATCGCCGCCCACGGTGTTCAAAATCACCAACAACCCCTTAATGTCCGGGCTTTCCTCCACCGCCACCAACTGGGGAATAACGTGTTCATACTTAGTGGTTTTGTTCTGCGGCGGCATCACCAAATGCCCCTCCACCTGGCCGATAATCGTCAGAACATGAATATCGCTCTGCATATCCGGCACGTCGGTAGCGCCCAAATCATTGATCACCTTGGAGCGGTCCACATTATCCGCCTCGCCGCTGCCGCCCCGCTCCGGCTCGTTGGGGTCGTTCGGCTCGGTCGGGTCGGCGGGGACAACTTCATGATTTTGCAGACTAGCGCGTTTTTCTTCATTAAACATATCGGTTTTCTCCCTTTCTTTTTTGTATCTTTTTGGTAGTTTGTCCCCAAATGCCCCAAAATATAAATAAGCCGAACCTATTTTGCATAGATTCGGCTTATTATCTTTTTTTGTGCTTTTTATATTTCGTTGATGATCGGTACAATAATCGGCTTGCGCCCCGTCCGCTCCGAACAAAGCCGGGCAATGGTATTTTTAATGCTGCCTTTCAGCGCCGCCTGATTATAGTCATGCTCCAGCACCGATTCCACCGCCCGCACAATCCGCTTTTCGGCCTCGCGGAAAATGGTATCGTTGCCCTTCTCATACACGAAACCGCGCGAGAAGATATAAGGCATACTGTGCAGCCGGCGGGTTTCGCGATTGATGACCACGCTGGCGATCACAATACCGTCGTTAGAAAGCTGTTTGCGGTCTTTCAGAACCGTGGTGCCCACATCGCCCACGCCCCGGCCGTCAATCAACGTCATACCGGCATGCACCGCGCCGGCAATCCGGCCGCTGCGCGAGGAAAGTTCCAACACCTGGCCGTTTTCCATAATAAACACATTCTTGGGCGAGATCCCCATGCTGGCCGCCAGCTTGCCATGCTCGCACAGCATCCGATACTCGCCGTGCACCGGCATAAAGAACCGGGGGCGCACCAAATTGAAAATCAGTTTCAAATCCTCCTGGCTGGCGTGGCCGGAAACGTGCAAACCCATACCGCGGCCATAGGCCACGTCTACCCCTTGGTGATAGAGGTTGTCCACCGTTTTGGAAATCATTTTTTCATTGCCGGGGATCGGATTGGCGGAAATCACCACCAAATCGCCGGTACGCAGCTGCACCTGGCGGTGCTCCCCCTGCGACATTCTGGTCAGCCCGGCCAGGCTTTCGCCCTGGCTGCCGGTAGTCAAAATTGCCAGCTTACGATCGGGGAACTTGCGAATATCGTTAATATCAATAAACGTGTTGGCTTTAACTTTCAAATAGCCCAAATCATTAGCAATACCCACAACGTTATTCATACCGCGCCCCACGACCGCCACCTTACGCCCGGTGTGTTCAGCCGCCCAAATGGCCTGCTGAATCCGGTGAACGTTGGAGGCGAAAGTGGTAACAATCACCCGGCCGGTGGCGTTAAGAAAAATACTGTCCAGCGCCGGGCCAACGCTCTTTTCCGAGGCTGTAAAGCCGGGCCGCTCCACGTTGGTACTGTCGGCCATCAACAGCAGCACGCCCTGCTGGCCAAGCTCCGAAATACGGGATAAATCCATAAACTGATTGTCGATTGGCGACATATCAATCTTAAAATCGCCGGTATGCAGGCAAACACCAACCGGCGTGTGAATCGCCAGCGCCATAGAATCCGGTATACTGTGAGATACATGGATAAACTCCACCTTAAACGGCCCCGCGGTAACGGTTTCGCCGGCGTTCACCTCATGCAGGTTATTAGCGCTCAGATTATGCTCCTTCAGCTTGCCCTTAATCAAACCCAGCGTCAGCCGGCTGCCATAAACCGGTACTTTCAGATCTTTCATCACATAGGGCAAAGCGCCAATGTGATCCTCATGGCCATGGGTTACAAAAATCCCCCGCACCATGCTTTTGTTCTCCAGCAGATAGCTGTAATCCGGAATAACCAGATCAATACCCAGCTGCTCTTCGTCAGGAAAAGTCATGCCGCTGTCCACTACGATGATATTGTTGCCAAACTTAAAAGCGGTCATGTTTTTGCCCACTTCGCCCAGACCGCCCAAGGGGATAACCGTCAGCTTTTGGCGGCTGGCAGCGGGTTCTCTTTTAGTGGGCGTGCGCTCGGCGTCGGCCTGACTGCGGTTGGCCGCGGCCCGGCTGCGCCCGGCGGTAGTCCGGCCGCGCCCGGCGCCGGCTGAACTGCCAGCGGCGCGGGTACGGCCGCGGTTGGCTGCCGGGACTTTGGCCGCTTCGGCCTCCGGGGCTTTGGCCGCCTCGGCAGCTTTGGCAGGCTCCGGCTTATCTTTCTTCGTAACCCGCTTGGCGCTTCGGGCCAGATTTTTAATCACATCAGCGGCGGCGCTGCGCAGGCTCATGCTTTCAGCCCCATTTTGCCCAAAATTATCCTTGTCCATAATCACACTCCTTATGGGCGCGCCAAAAAAAGCCCGGCGCGCCAAATTTTTTTATATTATTGCCTATTATAGCCTAAAAAAGGCAACTTACACCAGCTTACAGCAGATTATATTTCTCCAGCATGGCTTTAAGCACAGCCAGCTCGTCGTCTGCCGGCGGCGCCAGGGGCAGACGGCAGTCGCCCATCGCCCAGCCCTGCAAATTCAGGCAGGCCTTAACCGGCACCGGATTAGTGGTGATAAACAGCTTTTTAAAAACTTCAAAATATTGCAGGTGGATGCGCCTGGCCCCGGCGACGTCGCCCTGCTGATACAACTCAATCATCTGCGCAATCTGATTGCCAATCAAATGCGAAGCCACGCTGATTACGCCAACCCCGCCCACCGACAAAATGGGCAGCGTTAAAGAATCATCGCCGGAATAAACGTCAAATCCCTCCGGC
Source organism: uncultured Bacillota bacterium (assembly GCA_948907985.1). Classification (GTDB taxonomy): domain Bacteria; phylum Bacillota; class Dehalobacteriia; order UBA4068; family UBA4997; genus Avidehalobacter. The sequence goes on along the minus strand of CAQWMM010000032.1, from coordinate 17,866 downwards.
AGCATACCACCCAGCGCGCTGACCGAATCCAGGCTGCCGGTGGCGTCTTTGATGGCCACAATGTTGGGGCAGTCCTGCGCCAGGCGCAAAACGGTTTCCGGCAGGATGTTCACGCCGGTACGCCCGGGTATATTATAAAGGATAATCGGAATATCGGCGCTGGCCGCAATTTTGGCAAAATGGCGATACAATCCCTCCTGCGAGGGTTTGTTATAATAAGGGGCCACTGCCAGCAGAGCATCCGCCCCGGCGCGCTGCGCCTTCTTGGCGACCTCGCAGGAAAAAGCGGTTTCATTGTCCGTCGTACCCAAAATCAGAGCGCCGCCGCCCGCCGTGGCCTCCTTAGCCGCCGCCCACAGGTTGGCGCGCTCGGCAGGCGTCAGGCAGGGGCTTTCGCCGGTGGTACCGCAGATCAAAACGCCATCGGAACCATTGGCCAAAAGATGTTTGGCCAGCTTTTGCACCTTGGCATAATCAACCTCGCCGGCTGAATCATAGGGAGTTACCATTGCCGTTAAAACCTTACCAAAAAACATCTTTCATCCTCTCCTTGTTAAAAGCTAATACAGCCCCTCCGGCTTATACCAGATTTTCCGCAACCAACAGCTGGGCAATCTGCACGGCATTGGTAGCCGCGCCCTTGCGGATCTGATCCGCCACCACAAAAAGCGAAAGCCCATTTTCCACCGCAATATCCTTGCGGATTCGGCCCACATACACCTCGTCGGTATCCGAGGTGTAAAGCGGCATGGGGTATACGTTCCGGCTGGGATCGTCCTGAATCACAATGCCGGGAGCCGCCGCCAGAACCTCCCGCGCCTCGGCCGCCGTAACCGGCTTTTCGGTTTCGATATGAATAGCCTCGGCATGGCTGCGGAACACCGGCACGCGCACTGCCGTAGCCGAAAGCAGGATATTGTTGTCATGCAGCATTTTCTGGGTTTCCCAGGTCATCTTCATTTCTTCCTTGGTGTAATCGTTATCCAGGAAAATATCAATATGCGGAATCAGATTGCAGGCAATCTGATGCTGGAAAGTTGCCGGCTGGGGCTGTTCGCCCGCCGCAACCTGTTTGAGCTGACAATCCAACTCATCCAGCCCTTCCTTGCCCGCGCCGGAAACCGCCTGATAGGTGGCCACAACCACCCTCTTCAGGCCGAAATGGTCATAAAGCGGCTTCAGCGCCACCACCATCTGGATGGTGGAACAATTTGGATTGGCAATAATGCCCTTGTGCCAACGGACGTCTTCCGGGTTAACCTCCGGCACCACCAGCGGCACCTCCGGATCATAGCGGAAAGTACTGCTGTTGTCAATGCAGACAGCCCCCCGTTTAACAGCCTCCGGGGCCAGGGTTTTGCTGATACTGCCCCCGGCGAAAAGCACAATATCCACGCCCTCAAAGGCCTCCGGCCGCGCTTCGTGCACAGTGTAGGTTCTCCCCTGCCACTCGATGGTTTTGCCCTCCGAGCGAGCCGAGGCCAACAGAGAAAGCTCGCCCACCGGGAAGTCCCGTTCTGCCAAAACTTTTAACAGTTGCTGGCCAACCGCGCCGGTAGCGCCCACAATCGCCACATTATATTTTTTTGCCTGTTCCAATTTTCATTCCTCCAAACCAATTTATCAAAAAGCCGCCGCTGTTGGGCAGCGCAGATGATACACGTCTAAAAAAAATTATACAGTTTATTCTACCATTTTTTGCAGCGCATTGCAACCACTTTTTTTATATTTATGGACTTTATGAATAATTTATGTTTATAAACTGCCCTTAAGCAGCGGCTGAATTTGCCGTCTGTTCAGTGCGGCGGCCAGCGCCGGCAGCAGCAGTTTGCTGTCAAAAATCAGCGAGTTGGGTTTTTTGATCGGATCGTCCTGCCCCAAAGGCACGAAATAAATATTTTTAGCGGCCAGCAGCAGCCCCAGATTTTTAGCGTTCAGTCCCAGAGCGTCGTTAGAGGCCAGCGCAATCAGCAGCGGCTTGCCGCCGCGCAGATGGGCCTTGGCCGCCATCAACACCGGCCCGTCGGTAATCCCCAGCGCCAGCTTGGCCAGCGTGTTGCCGGTGCAGGGGGCCAGCATCATCACATCCAGCGGCGAGAGCGGCCCAATCGGCTCGGCCTCCGGTATGGTGCAAATCGGCTGACGCACCGCGCCGCCCATCGCCGCCAGCGCCTCGCGCCATTCCGCCGCCGGGCCAAACTTGCTGTCCAGCCGCTGCACATTTTGCGAGAGCACCGGCCAAATATCCACGCCCGGCAATTCAGCCAGCCGCGCCAATTCCTCCAGCACCTTGCGCATAGTGCAGAAAGAGCCGCACAGCCCCACGCCGATAGTTTTGCCCGAAAGCTGCCGCCGCCAATCCTCCGCCAAATTCTGCATATAAGTTTCATCCTTTTCTTTCAGCTTAAAGTCTGTCATAAAATCACCGCCTTTCCCAAAACATCACTCTATATGCCACTTGCCGCTCAAAATTTTATCAATTAACTGCGGATAAACCCGCCCCAGCAAACGCCCGGCGCTGACCGGCGCAACCTTGCCCGGCAGGCTCAGCGCATGAACCGCCTTAATTCCCAGCTGCTCGGCCGCCGCAAAATCCACCCCGCCAGCGCCGGACGCTAAATCAACAACCAACGCCCCGGGCGGCATTGCGTCCAGCAGTTCCGCCGGCAGTACCAACGCCGGCGCCGTGTTATAAACCACCTCGCAGCGCGCCAGCCCCGCCGCCAGTTCCGCCCAGGGGCAAACGGCAAAGCCCTGCCGCGCCGCTCTCTGCCGGCGCTCTTCGCCCCGGTTGGCCACCGCCACTTCCGCGCCCAGCGCCTTTAGCCGCCGGGCCAGGGCCTCGCCCACCCGGCCAAAGCCCAGCACCATGGCCCTAAGTCCGTCAATCGTCAGCGGCAGTTCCTGCATGGTCAGCTGGATTGCCCCCTCCGCCGTCGGCACGGCGTTTGGCTCGGCCACCGCGTCCAGTTCGGCAATTTCATAAACCGGCAGGCCCAGCTTTTGGCACAAATCCCGCAGTTCCGGCAGGGCCACCCCCACCATCACCGGCGTACCGGCGGGGCAGCCGGCCAAATCCGCCGCCGTCAGTTTCGGCGGCGGCTGCAAAAATGGCGCGTGCAGGCAGCCGCCCGGTCGCACGCCCGGCAGGGGCAGGATCAACAGCTCCGCCCCCTGCACCGCCTGGGCAATGCCGGGGCAGTTTTCCGCCGCCTGCGGCAGGCCAAAAGCCTGCACTTTATAACCCGCCGCCCGCAGACTGGGCAAAAGCGTCAGCTCGCGCTGGTCGCCGCCCAACAACGCCACAACTCTCTCTGCCATAAATAATTCACCACTCTTTTTCTTCCGCTCTTTTATCTGCTTGTGGTATAGGATATGCGCCAAGGCAGGCGGCGGTCAAAATTTTTTAAAATAAAAAAGTAATATTCTGATTGACAAAATATTACAAATAAATTATAATTATCCATAGGTTCCCCAAGCGAGGGGACAGGCAGCAAAAAATAACGGTAGGCGGTTGGCCAATCCTCTGTCAAAGGAGGTGAGGCTCTATGCCAATTAAACTGGTGTTTCACATTGGAATTTTTAAGATTTCAATAGAAATTAAGTTTAGACATAGCAAAAATCGCCACTGAGCCGCAGCGACGATTTTTTAGTTTTTAATTATCTAACTAAGGCTAACCGCTTATCAATGTTGCCTAAATATATTTTACAACACCGGCGCTGCTTTGTCAATAGCGCCGGTGTTTTTTTTGCTTCTTTTGCCTCTAATCCAAAATACTTTCCAACCCCTGAATCAACACGCCCTCTTTAACGGTAACGATTTTTTCAATCGCTAAAGCTACGCCGGGCACATAGGCCTCGCGCGAGAGCGCGTCATGCCGCAGGCAGAGCACCTGCCCCTCCGCGCCGAAAACCACCTCCTGGGTGGCCACATAGCCGGGCAGGCGTACGCTGTGCACCCTCATTCCGTCCATTTCGCCGCCGCGGCTGCCGGGCAGACGTTCAAACTCCTGCGTGCTGCCCTGGGCCAGCGGCTCGCGCGCCGCCGCCAGCATTTCCAGAGTTGTAACCGCCGTACCGGAGGGCGCGTCCAGCTTTTGGTCGTGGTGGCGTTCAATCACCTCCACATGCGGCAGATATTTCACCGCCTGCTGTGCGAAACGCATCAGCAACACCGCCCCCAGCGCAAAATTGGCGGCGATAAAAGCCGGCGTGGCAAATTCGGCGCACCATTTGGCAATCTGCCTGTAGTCCGCCTGGCTAAAACCGGTTGTGCCCACCACCGGCGGCGTGCGCAGCTGAAGACAGGTGCGGATATTGTTCATCACCGCCGCCGGGCTGGTAAAATCCACCACCACGTCCGGCTGTTCGCGGCGGATAGCCGCCGCCAGATCCAACTCCTGCTTAAAGCCCAGTTCGCCCAGGCCGCAAAGCAGGCCGTAATCAACCTCGCTGCTTTTGGTATCCACCGCCGCCGCCAGCTGCATATTCTCCCGCGCGCCCAGGCCCTGCGAGAGAGCGCGCCCCATCTTGCCGGCCGCGCCGTTCATAATAATTTTTATTTTCTGCATCTTCATCTATCCCTTTCTATCCCCGGCAATACCCTGCCTTGCGGCAGCCGGTTCAGTGATAGTCAATATCCACCACGATTACCTCGCTGCCGATTTTGCAAACCTTATTCCAAGGTATATTCAAACTGCCCTTAGCGCCGGCGGCAAACAGGCGTTTATCCCCCACCGGGCGGTAGGGCAGAATGATTCCCTCAATCACGCCGCTTTCCGGGTTGACCACTAAATCCGAATCCCCCACCAACCCCATAATTTCGCCGTCGAAAATATTAATAATTCTTTTACCTAAAAGCTGGCTTAAACGCATAGACAACACCCCCTTAAGGACAGTCTATGCGCCGTTTTGTTTTATATGCTTAAAGGCCCTCACACGCCGGAATGGCCAAAACCGCCGCCGCCCCGGCCGGTTGCCGAAAGCTCGTCCACCGGCTGCCAGTGCGCCCGGCTCCAGCGGGCAAAGACCATCTGGGCAATACGCATCCCCCGGCTAATCACAAATGGCTGCCGGCCAAGGTTAATCAAAATCACCGCCACCTCGCCGCGATAATCGGCGTCAACCGTCCCCGGCGAATTTAGCACCGTCAGGCCATGCTTCAGCGCCAGACCGCTGCGCGGACGCACCTGGGCCTCAAAATCCGGCGGCAGCTCCAAAAACAAACCGGTGGGCACCAACGCCCGCTCCCCCGGCTGCAAGACCAACTCCTCATCCGGCGGCAGACAGGCCAACAGATCCAGCCCCGCCGCCAGGTCGGAGCCATATTCCGGCAGCGGCAGCCCGGCGTACTCCGCCGAGGTTTTAACTTTAACCGTAATTTCCTCTAGCATGAGAGCAAACCCTCCAGCTGCACGGTCGGCTCGCTTTGGCCCACCATCGCCAGCGCCAGCTTATCCGGAGTTAAAAGCTGCCGCGCCAGCCGCTGCACGGCGGCGGCGTCCACCGCCATCACGCCGGCCACCATTTCCTCCACAGTGCGCAAACGCTGATAAACCGCCTCGTCGCGCCCCAGCCGCACCATCACGTTGGCCGAACTTTCCTGCGCCAGCAGCAGATTAGCTTTAAACTGCATCTGCGCGCGCACCAGTTCTTCCTCGCTCACGCCATAAGCGGCGATTTTGGCCATCTCCGCCCCCAAAACTTTCAGCAGCTCGTCCGCTTTCTGTGGGCTGGTGGAGGCATAGGCGGAAAAAGAGCCGCCATAAGCCATAAAATTGGTGTTAGAACACACGCTGTACGTCAGGCCGCGTTTCTCCCGCACCTCCTGGAAAAGTCGCGAGCTGACGCCGCCTCCCAAAATACCGTTCAAAACGCTTAGCGTGTAGCTGTCCGGCGACGCCCCGGCCAGTCCCGGCACGCCCAAAGTAACATGCACCTGCTCAATATCCTTATGCACAAAAACCCGTCCGCCGGCATAATCGGGCGCCGCCAATCGGGGCTTGTCCCACTCCGGCCGGGGCAATTTGACCAAAGCCCCGGCCAAATACTGCCCGGCCAGCGCCAAAACCTGCTCGCGCCGCACGTTGCCCGCCACCACCAGCACCGTGTGCGCCGGGGCGTAATGCGCCCGACAGTAAGCGTCAATATTTTCCCGCGCAAAACCGCTCACCGACTGAACCGTACCGATTACCGGCAGACCGTAAGGGTGGCCGGCAAACAGCGTACGGTTAAAGACTTCGCCCACCAGATCGTCCGGCGTATCCTCATACATATTAATTTCTTCCAAAATCACGCCCTGTTCCTTGGCCCACTCTTCCGCCGGGAAGAGCGAATCCAGATACATATCGGCCAGCAAATCCAGACAAAGCTCCAGATTTTCGCTCAAAGAATAAGTATAATAACAGGTATATTCGCGCGAGGTAAAGGCGTTCATCTGGCCGCCCACGTTCTCCAATGTCTGGGCAATCTGCTGATAATTGCGCCGGCCGGTGCCCTTAAACAGCATGTGTTCCAAAACGTGGGAAAGCCCCCCCTCCCCGGCTGCCTCATAGGCCGAACCGGTGGCCGCCCAGATGGAGGTGGTAACCGAATAAACATCCGGCATTTCCTGGGTTATCACCCTAAGCCCGCCCGGCAAAACATCTTTATAAATCATTTTATTCCACTCTTTCTCTAAATAATTTGCCAAAAGCTTTAGTATATAAAAATTCGACTAAAAACCGCAAAATCCTTTAGCAAATTTCTTTAAGAAAATATATTTTGCAGCGCGCCGCCCCAAAGACCTGCCGCCTTTTGCCAGCCAGCCGCCAGTTTGGCCCGCCCGGACGGCTGCCAACCCTCCGCCGCCGTCAAATTAACCCGGAAGCTGCCGCCGCCACAGGAAAGCTCCAGCGTACCCAGAACCTCGCCGGCGGCCACGCCGGCCCGCAAATGCTCCTCCGCAAGCGGCTTAAAATGATAAGCGCAGGCCGGCTCCTCGCCATAGGCAACCGGCAGAACCAAATCCCGCTCCGCCGCCAGCCAGACTTCATCCCCGCCCGCCGGCCAAACGGCCAAAAGCTGCCCCGCCCGCACCATGGTCAGACTGCGAAAATTATCCACACCCCAATCCAGCAGGCGCAGGCTGTCGTTGTAGCGGTCAGCGCTGTGCAGCACCACCGCAATCACGCTGCGGCCGTCGCGCTCCATAGAACTTACCAGACAGGCCCCGGCGGCGTTGGTGGTGCCAGTTTTAATCCCCGTAACATGCTCATCCATGATCAAAAGCTTGTTGGTATTTTTCAAGCTGCGGTTATAGCTGCCCCCCTCCATAACCGCATAACGGCTGCCCACGCGCTGTTTAAACTCTGGCCGCTGCATGGCCTCGCGTGCCAGGCAGGCCAAATCATAGCAGCTGAAGAGATGCCCCTCCGCCGGCAGGCCGTTAGTGTTGCGCGCGCTGACGGTGGGCGCGCCGCAGACCGCCGCCTTAACGTTCATCAGGTGGACAAAAAAAGGCTCGCTGCCCGCCACCCCCTCGGCAACGGCATAACAAGCGTCGTTAGCCGATTTCAGCAGGGCGGCGTCCAGCAGTTCGCCCAGAGCGAAACGCTCCCCCGCCAGCAGGCCGGCGCTGCTTTCGCCCACCGCCGCGGCCGCCGCCGAAACCTCCACCTCCCGCTCCAGCGGCGCCAAATCCAGACACAAAAGGGCTGTCAAAATTTTGGTGGTGCTGGCCGGGGGCAAAGGTTCAAAGCCGTTCTGTTCCCACAGAACCCGTCCCGTTTGCGCGTCCAAAAGCAAAGCCGCCCCTGCCGAAACCCGGGGCGGCGCAGCGGCCTGTTTATCTATCTCGTTCAACCCGGCATTGATATTAGCCAGCGCGCCGGTTTCCTGCTTCGCCTCCGGCTGATCCAGATTTTCAGAAACCGTGAAAAAGCCCAGATCCAGGGCAGCCAATTCTTTCAGCAGGGTGTTCAGCCCAACCAACGTGTTCTCGTTAACGCTTAGGGTGATAAAGCTGCCGGCCTGGGCCTGCCCCAGCACGGCGGCGATGATCTCCTCCGGCTGCTCGGCCTGCCAATCGCCGGAATCCACGCCGCCCAGCACAAAAACCAGCCCGGCCTCCGCCGCCGCCTGGCGAATATCCGGCTCCGTAACCCCGTAAGGCGGCAGATAAACCAGCGGCCGCTCGCCGCAGGCCGCCGCAATCTGCGCCGAGGCACGCTCCAACGCCGCCCGGTTCTCGGCCAAGGTTAAATCTGCCGGGCTGGTATCGTCATAACCGAAGCTGCCGATTTGGTGCCCGCCCGCTAAAACCGACTGTAAAAGCTGGGGCTGCTCCGCCGCCAGTTCGCCGCTGACAAAAAATGTGGCGCGGGCCGAGTTATCCGCCAAAATCTGCAAAAACTGGCCCACCTCCTCCGGCCTGGCCGACGCGTCCAGCTGTACCAGCAGGCTGACCGCCCGGTTTTCCGGCTGGCCGGCCATAACCACCGGCGGGAATGGCGCCCCCAGCCCGGCGCTCACCCACCGCACAACCTCGGCGCTGCCGCCCAAAATCTTCAGCGCGCCCACCAAACCAATCAGCACCGCCAGCAGCGATAAATTAACCAGCGCTCGCCGGCTGATAAAAAAAATCCGCATTGCACCCTTGCCCCCTTATGCGCATTTATAATTAATGCTTATGAGGGGAAAGGCGATTTTATAACCGGGCTACTTTTTTCGCCGGGGGTTAGCGGGGAACCAGCCGCGCTTAACCCGCTGTTCCTGCTCAAAAAGCTCTTTAATGCTCCACAGAGAGGAAAAAGCCAGCAGCGCCAACAGCACCGCCCCAAAGTGCCAGGGGCAAAACAGCGCCGCCGCCCCAAAAACCAGCCCTGCCGCCAAAAATAACGGCCAAAGGCCCTTGCCAAAGTAATATTCGCCCTTAATCACCAGCGGATGAAACAAGCCGATAATCAAAAAACTGGCTGCTCCCAGCAGCAAAGCGTCCCAGTTCATAACTGTTCCCCGCCGCGGCTCAGGCTGTTGACAAACTGGCGTGCCGTCCGCCCGGAAAGGCCGCTGTGCTTTTGCCACATCGCCCACTCCAGCGCCCGCCGGCGCAGTTCCGGCAGGGGCAGGGCAATGCCGTCGGCCTCGGCCAGCGCCGCCGCAATCTGCAAATATTCCTCCTGCTTGGGCAGGCTGAAAAGCACCGTCTGGCCAAAGCGGTCAGCCAGCGAAAGTTTTTCACTCTGGCTGTCGGCCATGCGAACTTCGCCGGCCTCGTGTTGGGTGTCCTCGCGGTCCTGCCAGTTTTCAACAATCAAATGCCGCCGGTTAGAGGTAGCGTAAATCCGCACATTGTCGCCCAGCGTTGCCACGCCGCCCTCCAGCACCGCCTTGGCCGTCTTATAGGTTTGATCGGCGCGCTCAAAGGATAAATCATCAATAAACAGAAGATAGCGCCGGGGCTGCTCATGCAGCAGCCCCAAAAGCCGGGGCAGGCTGGCCAGCTGCTCCAGGGGCAGTTCCACCAGGCAAAGCCCCGCCTCGGCCAGCTCGTTGGCCGCCGCCTTAACCAGCGACGACTTGCCGGTGCCCCGCGCCCCGTAAAGCAGCAGGTTGTTGCCCCGTCCCGCCTCGGCAAAAAGCCGGGTGTTGGCCATCACCTCATCCTTTTGGCTTTGATAGCCCACCAGATCGGCCAAACGGATCTGGTCGTATTCCGCCACCGGCTGCAATTCTCCCTGCCAGCGCCAAACCCGGTGCAGGGACAGCTGCCCAAAGCCGTTTTGGCGGTGAAAACGCTCCAGTTCCGCCGCCAGGGCCAGCGGCGGCATTTTCTCCCAGCCCTTAAAAGCCGGATATTGCGCCGTCAGCCCCTCCCCTGGCTCCACCAGCCAATCCGGCGGCTGATAAGCGGCCAGCCAACCCTGCAAAACAGCCAGCTCGCGCGCCATAGCCGCCAGCAGACTATTTTTTTCAGCCCCGGCCGCCGCCTGCCGGCTGAAATAATTATCGTCGGCCAGCAGCAGGCGCAGAAGGTAATCCGCCGCCGGCGCGTCGCAGGGCGCGGCCTCCCGGCTGTAATAATCCGCCAACAGGCAGTCAACCTCCCAAACATCTCCGGCGCTTAGCGCTTGCAGCAGCGAATCCTGCGCCAGTTTACGCAAAAATACAAATTTATTTTCTTTTTTCATAGATTTTACCATAACAACCTCTCATTCGGCAGGAAATTCCCCACCCTAAATAGAATATTTTATAACCTTGACAAATATTTTATAATATTGACAAATTATGTTAGTTAGAACATATATGCTGGTCAGGACATAACTATTAACAAAAAGGGAATGGACAAAACGAATAGTTTTAACCCTGTCTGTTTTAACCCTCTCCGTCTATTTATCGCCTAAAAGGCTCTAAATAGCCACCTCTCCCTAAAGGGCGAGGCAAGTTTAATGCTTTTCTCATAGATTAACTCTTTAAACTTGGCTCCCCTTTTAAGGGGAGCTGGCAGCGACGACCAATAGGGAGTCGATGACTGAGGGGTACGGAAAAATAAAACAACGCTATTTGTCCACTCCCACAAAAAAAACTCTTTTAACAGGAACTTTATTTTTACTATGAATCAAAAACAATATACTGTTGATTATAACACAAACGGCCGGCCCTTGGCAAGCGAAAACCCGGAAAATAACGCCGCGCCGCGCGGAATCCCCAGCGGCAAGGGCGGCCAAACCCCCTGGAACAGTACCCGCAGCGCCCGCGACTGGCTGGGCGACTCGCCAACCCCACAGCCGCGCCCGGAGCGGCCCAAGCTGAAAATGCCCAAGGTAAAAATGCCCCAAGTTAAAATACCCAAGCTGAAGATGCCCAAACTGCCAACGCCCAAGGCCGCCCCGCCGGCCAACCAAACGCCGCCGGAGCCGCCCAAAAGGCCGTCAAGAAGAACGGCAGGCGGCACAGCGAGCGAGCAGCCAGCAGGGCCGGCAAGGCCAAGACCAGCCGCAAAAACAGCGGAAAGACGTTCATACCAACCCAAGGCCAAAGCTAAAACCAAACGTCCCTCGAAATATTCGCAAATTGCCATAGCCACCGTTTCCGGCCTGCTTTTCGCCGCCATTGTACTGCTGGCCGAATGTGGGCTGTGGGGCTTTTATTGCTACTCGCACACCCTGCCCGGCGATACCAACGTCAAGGCCAGTACGCTGATGTATTGTCTGGCGCTTTTTGCCGGCAATTTCTGGGCGGGCGCGGTGGTGCGCCGCCGTTCTCTCAAGCCCAGCCTGATTATCTGCGCCGTATTTTTAGCGCTTAGCCTGTTTATTTCCCTGAATTTATTCTCCTGGCGGGAAATAAAAATTCAAATGTTTTTGTTAAAAATTGTAATCACCGCCGCAGCCGCCGCACTGGGCTTCATCCTTTCCATCGTGCCTTATCTGATTAACAAAGAGCTTAAACGGCGCCGGCAGCGACAACAGGAGCGCCGCCAGCGCCAGTTGGAACACCGCCAGCTGCAAAACCAGCAGCGCGAATTAGAAAAAGAACTGGCCCGGCGCGCCCGCCGCTTATAAAACAAGGAGGAATTTTTTATGATCAGAAAGGCCCAAATGGCCGACGTTGCAGCCATCGCCGCCACCTACACTCAACTGTTAGAGCATGAAGCCTGCCAGGGCAGCCATTCCAACTGGCGGCTGAATATTTACCCCACCGCCGCCAGCGCCAAACAGGCAGTGTTGGCCGGGCAAATGTATGTTATGGAGAGCGAGGGCGGGATTTGCGCCAGCATGGTACTTAACAATCATCAGGCCGAAGAATACGCCGCCATGCCCTGGCAGTATCCGGCGGCAGCGGAACAGGTTCTGGTTATCCACACCCTGTGCATACCGCCCAGCCAGTCCGGCAAAGGCCTGGCCAGCCAGATGTTAAATTTTGCCAAAGCTTTTGCCCGGGATTCCGGCTGCCAGGTTATCCGCCTGGACACCTACGCGCATAATGAACCGGCCAAAAGCCTGTATCAAAAGCATGGCTTCAGGATTGTGGGCTATGCGCCCTCTCTCTTGCAGGGGCTGATCCCGGAAGAGCAGGTTTTTCTGGAATATGCACTGCCCCGGCCAGAAAATTGTTGACAAGAAAGCCGATAATTGTTAAAATATAATTACTAAATTATAATTGTCGGAATATAATTGTACATACTATAGCTCCCCAAAATAACCAACGGAAGGTTTACGGAACCATGTATCAGTGTCAAACCAAAATTTATCTAATCGGAAAATCCGCCCAACAACTGCTGCCCGCTTTGCGGCAACAACCTGCTCTTCCCGCCTTTAGCCATGAATTTTGGCAAACAGAGCTTTGTGATCTCAGCCTTATCCCGCAGGCTGATTTAATTTTGTCTGACCGCCAGAGCCTGCCGCTTAGCCTGGCCGAGTTTCCCAACCTTGGCCGCTTGATTTTGCTGGCAGCGCCAGATGAGCTGGCCGCCATGCCGGAGCCTGTCCTGCTCCGCCAGCTGGCTGATATCTGGCCGTTGCCGCTTAGCCCGGCCGAGGCCGCATTGCGTTTTTCTTTTTGGCAGCGCAGACAACAGCAGCAAATGGATCTTTACCAGGCCAACCATTTTTTGGACGCGGTCATCAACGGCTCGCCCAATCTGATTTGGTTCAAAACCAAAGACGGTATTCACGAATTGGTTAACGATAGCTTTTGCCAGACTGTCAACAAAACCAAACAGCAGGTGCAGGGGCGCGGCCACGCCTATATCTGGGACGTAGAGGCAGACGATCCGGCCTGCATCGAATCCGAACAGCAGGTGATGAACACCCGCCAAACCTGTACGGCCCAGGAAGTGATTGAAACCGGCTCCGGCCAGCGGATACTGAACACATATAAATCCCCTCTGTATAACCAGGACGGCAGCGTGATGGGCACCGTAGGCATTGGCATAGATGTTACCAAGGAGCTGGCCTATAAACAGGCGCTGCTGGAAAAAACCCAGGATCTGGAACGCCTGTTCACCACCATGGACTGCGGCGTACTTTGCCACAGCACCGACGGTCATCGCATTATCAGCGTCAATCAGGCGGCTCTGAAAATTTTAGGCTATGAATCCGAAGAGGACTTGCAGGCCAAAGGCTTTGATATGGTAGCGCCCACTGTGCTGGAAGAAGACAAAATACGCCTGCGCCGGCAAATCACCAATCTCCAGAACAACGGCGACAGTATCAACGTGGAATACCGGGTTCAGCACCCCAACGGCAATCTGATTTATGTAGCCGGCAACATCAAGCTGATGGAGAAAAACGGCGCTCACTTCTACCAGCGTTTTTTGTTGGACATCACCCCACAAAAGCTACAGGATATGCAGCGCCAGCAAGAGGCCGAACAGCACCATGCCGAACTTTTGCAGGCCCTGACAATCGACTACAATCTGGTCTGCGTGTTCGACCTTTCCTGCGGCAGCGGCTTTCCACTGCGTATTCACAACTGCCAACACGGCGTGTTGAACCGGATCTTCAACCACGATCTGGAGCTGACCAAATGTATGGACGAATACATCAACAGCTGCGTCTACGCCGAAGACAAAGAACTGCTGCGCCAGGCCGTGCAGCCGGACAATCTGCGCCAACAGCTCAGCCAAAGCGAAACCTTTTCCCTCAACTATCGAACCGTCTGCCAGGACGGCATGAAATATTTCCAGCTAAAAGCGGTGCGCAGTGGCAACTGGCAGCATAATCAAAGCGTGGTGCTGGGCGTTTGCAGCATTGATAACGAGATCCGCCGCGAGATGGAGAAAAAATCCCTGCTGGAAAACGCGCTGATGCAGGCCAACCAGGCCAACAAGGCCAAAAGCGAGTTTCTCTCCAACATGAGCCACGACATCCGCACCCCCATGAACGCTATCGTAGGCTTCACCACCCTGGCGCTTACGCACGTCAGCAATCAGGAGTTGGTTGAAGAATATCTGAAAAAGATTATGACCTCCGGCAATCATCTGCTTAGTCTGATTAACGATATTCTGGATATGAGCCGCATTGAATCCGGCAAAATTAATCTGGACGAAAAGCCCTGCGCGCTGCCGGAAATTCTCCACGGCGTGCGCAACATCGTGCAGGCGGATATTCACGCCAAACAGCTGGAATTTTACATTGACGCCGTCGATATATTTAATGAAGAAATCTTCTGCGATCCGCTGCGCCTCAATCAGGTACTGCTTAACTTACTTTCCAACGCCATCAAATACACCGGCAGCGGCGGCATCGTCAGTTTGCGTATCACCGAAAAGCCCGGCGCCGCCCCCGGCTACGCCAATTATGAGTTCCACATCAAGGATACCGGCATTGGCATGAGCCAGGAGTTCGTGGAACATATCTTCGAGCCTTTCGAGCGCGAACGCAACTCCACAATCAGCGGCATCCAGGGCACCGGGCTGGGTATGGCTATCACCAAAAATATTGTCGATATGATGAACGGCACAATCACGGTGGAAAGCCAGCAGGGCGTAGGCACCGATATTACGGTACTGTTTACTTTCCGGCTGAATACCGAAAACCCCGAGCCGCCCGCCATTCCGGAGCTTAAAAACTGCCGCGCCCTGGTGGTGGACGACGACTTCAACACCTGCGACAGCGTTTCCTATATGCTTCAGCAAATTGGTATGCGCGCCGAATGGACGCTTTCCGGCCGCGAGGCCGTACTGCGCACTCATCAGGCGCTTTCCCGCAACGACAGCTACAACGTCTATATCATCGACTGGCTGCTGCCGGATATGAACGGTATCGAGGTTTGCCGCCGTATCCGCAAGGAGGTTGGCAGCGAGGCCCCCATCATCGTACTCACCGCCTACGATTGGACGGATATTGAAACCGAGGCGCTGGAGGCCGGGGTTTCGGCTTTTTGCAGCAAACCGCTGTTCTTCTCCGAACTGCGCCGCTGCCTGCGCACGCTGGTAACCCCGGCAGAATCGCCGGAGAAAGTCAACGCCCTGCAAACCGCCAAAGCAGAAAATATCCACACCGGGCGGATCTTGCTGGCCGAAGATAACGAACTAAATCAGGAAATCGCCACCGCCATCCTGGAAGAGGCCGGTTTCACCACAGAGGTAGCCGAAAACGGCCAGCGCGCGGTGGAAATGGTACAAAATTCAGTCCCCGGCTATTACCGTCTGGTGCTTATGGACATTCGTATGCCGATTATGGACGGCTTTGCAGCCGCGCGGGCCATTCGTCAGCTGCCCGACAAACAACTGGCCAACATTCCCATTCTGGCCATGACGGCCAACGCCTTTGAGGAGGATAAACAAGAGGCCCTGCGCAGCGGCATGAACGCCCACGTCGCCAAGCCGATTGATATTAAAAAACTGTTTGAGGCGCTGGATAAAGCCCTTAGCTAAACAGCCGGCCGCCCCTAATTGGGGGCGGCTGTTTGTTGCTCCAGGCCGGCAAAATACTGTTCGTTATAAGCCACCTGCGGAGAATCCGGCTTATAGCGCGCCGCCAGCCGGTTAAAACGCCAGGCGCGCCGAACCTCACCCAGGCGGTCATAGCAGACGCAAAGCTGAATACAGGGAATATAGCCATAAGCGTCCGGCAGCACAAACCCGCCCCGCCGGTCATCCCGCCGGCAGCCAAGCGCCCGCCGGTACCAATAAATCGCCGCCGGCCAGTTCTGCTGCTGAAAGAAACGCCAGCCAATATCACAGCAAATTTCCGCCCGGGGCAAATCATAAGCAAAGCTGCTCAAAAGCGCCAGCAAGGCCTGGTGCGGCTGTTCCAAAGCATCCCAGCAAAGCGCACAGTGGCGGCAGGCGTCAATTTTATTTTCCAGCCAGCCGTCATCTTCCGCCAAAAACTGCCGAAAAACAGCCAGCGCCTCAGCAAAGCGATTATGATAATAAAGCTCCCGCCCATAATAAAACTGTTGACGCGGCTCCAATTTAACGCCCTTTTGCAGCAGCCCCTCAAAAATCCGCAGATTTCGGTCCGGGTCCGACGGGTGCAGCTTTTGATGAGTTACGGCGCAATCGCCGTAAATAACGTTGCCAGAAACAGCAATAACTTCATGCACCACTCCCTGCCAACGAAAATGCCGTTTAACAATTCTTTCGCGATAATAAGAAAATGTAACGTTGCCCTGCTGGTCAAAACCGGTGTTATAGGGCAGCATAACCGCATCGACATCCAAGGTCAGTTCAGCCTTAAGCCGGCGCAGTTTTTCCCGGTCAGGCTCCAACAAAACATCGTCAGCGTCCAGCCAAAGACAAAAATCTCCTGTTGCAGCCGCAAAAGAAAAATTACGGGCGGCAGCAAAATCGTCAATCCAAGGAAAATCCAAAACCCGTGCGCCAAACGCTTTTCCGATCTTTTTAGTGGAATCAACCGAACCGGTATCCACCACGATAATCTCGTCAACCAAATCCTGCGCCGAGGCCAGACAACGCCCCAAAACATCCTCTTCATCCCGCACAATCATACACAAACTTAAGGTTATCATTTTTATCACTCCCCTCTAACAAGCCATAGGGGCGGCCCCCACAGGAGCCGCCCCTATTTTTAGGATAAGCGCACCGCCGTCAGATTCGCGCTCTCCAGAACCAAATTGGCGTTTTGTCCGGAAAGCTGCAGGCTGATTGTATCGCCAGCCTGCAATTCTGCCAGCATCGTCAGATTATAAGCAGCCGAATATGTTGCCGAACCGGGCAGCGGCGAACCGTTGCAGATAAGCTGCGCCGTCATCTGTACCACTTTCTGCGGTTCCACATGATAGCTTAACATATAAGTACCGTCTTCCGGCACCGTAAAACTATCATCAGCCGCCTCCGCAAATCCACGCAGATTTTGTCCGTCCTGCAAAGGCACCTGAACGCCAGCCGGATCAATACTAATCGCCAGCAAAGGCGTGCTTCGTACGCTCATAGCCGTTGCCGTAAGCGTCGGGCCAGCCGGGCCGGTGGCCCCTGTCGCGCCGGTAGCCCCTGTTGCGCCGGTACAGCCCGTAGCACCTGTCGTACCTCTGGCTCCGGTCGCGCCCGTGCAGCCCGTCGCGCCGGTCGCACCTCTGGCGCCAGTCGCACCCGTGCAGCCCGTCGCACCTGTCGCACCTCTGGGACCAGTCGCACCGGTTGCGCCGTCTGCACCGTCCGCGCCGGTTGAACCAGTAGCACCAGTAGCCCCGGTGGGCCCGGTCGCGCCTCTGGGGCCGGTGGCTCCGTCAATACCGTCTGCACCGTCCGCGCCGGTCGCACCAGTAGCGCCAGTAGCGCCAGTGCAGCCTGTCGCGCCTCTGGGGCCGGTCGCCCCGGTTGCGCCGTCAATACCGTCTAAACCGTCCGCGCCAGTTGCACCCGTCGCACCAGTAGCGCCAGTAGCCCCCGTACAACCTGTAGCACCTCTGGGGCCGATGGCTCCGTCCGCCCCGTCTGCACCTGTTGCACCGGTTGCGCCGGTCGGGCCGGTAGCCCCATTTGCGCCGGTTGCGCCTCTGGCCCCAGTTGGCCCGGTCGCCCCGTCTGCGCCATCCGCGCCGGTCGCGCCAGTTGCACCAGTACAGCCTGTCGCCCCTGTTGCGCCTCTGGCCCCGGTGGCCCCGGTCGCGCCGTCTGCGCCGTCCGCGCCGGTAGCCCCTGTTGCACCAGTTGGGCCGGTTACGCCGTCTGCGCCGGTTGCGCCTCTGGCCCCGGTGGCCCCGGTTACACCGGGAGCGCCGTCTGCGCCGGTTGAACCTGTCGCCCCTCTGGCCCCGGTGGGCCCGGTTATGCCAGGCGCGCCGTCCCGTCCGCGCGGGCCTGTGCAGCCGGTGGCGCCGGTCGCCCCGGTTGCGCCTCTGCTACCGGTGGGGCCGGCCCCGCCGTTAGCGCCGGTGGGGCCGGTCGGGCCGGTGGCCCCGGTCGCGCCGTCTG
>CAQWMM010000031.1 GCA_948907985.1 uncultured Bacillota bacterium | reverse complement strand
GCTTGTGTTTGTGATTGAGGGTTTAAGCGAAGTTTGTCGGCAGGTTTTGGTGCTGGCCGGATTGAGCCTGTTTTTGGAAGTTTTGCTGCCGGGGGGCAATCTGAAAAAATATTCCCAGTTCGTGATGGGGCTGCTGCTGGTAGCGGCGCTGCTCAATCCGCTGCTTGGTCTTGGCCGGGGGCTGGCCCCGGAAATTAAGGCCAGCGTTTTTCGGGATATGCGGCAGCTTTTGGCCGAGGATGGCACAACGCAGCAGATTATCACCGCCGGCAGCAATTTGGCGGAGGGGGCCAAAAGCCAGGCCGCGCAGGAACTGGCCCAGGGGCTGGAGCGGCAGATAGCCTCGCTGATTGGGCTGGCCGAGGGGGTGGCGGACTGCACGGTGGAGGTTGATTTGAACGCCGACCTGTTATATGATACGGCCGGGCAGGAGGGGTGGCATAATTGGGGACAGGTTATCATAGTATTGACTGTTGAGCAGGCGCGGCGGGAACAGACGGAGGGAATCTGCCGGCAGGTGCGGCAGACGGTGGCGGATTTTTATGATATTGATCCGGCTATGGTGCAGATTTCGGTTGCCAGTTATACCAGCGGCGAATGGCCGGACGAAACCACAACGGAGGAATGAGGTGTGATTAATGTGGCCGAAAATATTGGAGGGCTTGCGGGATAAAGAAAAAAGGCGGCTGGGGCTGTTGGGCGGCTTGCTGGTTTTGGGGCTGTTGCTGATGGGGGCCTCTGGCTGGCTGACCGCTTTTAGCCCGGGCGAGGCGCAGGACGCTAACGTGAACCTGCCGGAGGCCGAACTTTCGGCAGAGGCGGAACTGGAGGGGCGGCTGGCGGCGGTGCTTAGCCGTATCCGGGGCGCGGGCGAGGTCAGGGTTTCGGTAACTTTTGCCCGCAGTGCGCAGGCCGAATACGCGGTTAATGCCAGTACCACCGTGCGCAGCACCGAAGAAACCACCGCCGGCGGCCAGCAGCGCAGCATCAGCGAACAAACTTCATCGGGCAGTTTGGTTTTGGCGGACGGCAACGGCGAGCCGGTGTTGGTGCAGCAGAGCATGGCCGAGGTTCAGGGGGTTTTGGTGGTGGCGCAGGGCGGCGGCGATCCCACTGTGCGCGCCCAGATTGCCGAGGCGCTGCAAAATCTGTTGGCGGTGCCGGCGCATAAAATTGTGATTTGTGAAGCTGAATAAAAAATTGGCGATAAAAAATTTGGAGGTGCAGCAAAAATGAGTAAACAAAGCAAAAAGGCATATCAGGGTTGGCCGCGCAAAACCATCTCGGCGGCGGACGAGGAAAAAACAAATTGGCTGAAAAAGCTGACGTTGAACAAATGGAGCCTGACATTTGCCGTTATGCTGGTGATGTTCTCGGCCTGGTTTGGTTTGGAAGAGGTTGACCGGCGGAATCTGGCCGCCCAGCAGCAGGAGGTTCTTTATGTTACGGATACGGTACCTTATGATATTCAGCGGGTGAACGCCGATGTGGATGGGCAGAAGAATAATGAACAAAAAAATAATGAGCAAAATAATAATGAACAGCAGAATAATGAACAAAATTTAAATAAACAAAATCAGGAGGCAACGAACAAAAACGAGCCGGCGGAGAATAAGCCGGAGCAGGCGGCCAGCGCCGGCCAGGAAGAATCGAAAGCTAACTATTCGATTAACAGCGACAGCGACTTTTTTATCAATTACCGGCTGGAGCGGGAAAAGGCGCGTTCTCGTCAGCTGGAGCTTTTACAGGCCCTGATTGACGATGAAAAAACCAGCGACGATATGCGCGACGAAGCCCAGCATAAGGTTATTGAGCAGGCCGGGGCCATTGAGCAGGAATTGATGCTGGAAAGTATTTTGGTGGCGCAGTATGGCGGCGAGGCCGTGGTGTTTATTCAGCCGGAAAAGGTGAACGTGGTTCTTGGCCTGGGCAAACAGCCGGCAGAGGGTATGGCCGACCGGGAGGCAGAAAAAATTGCCCGTCTGGTGGATAATTATACAGGTATTGGTTTTGAAAATGTGATAATTGTTTTGAAAGATTAAAGCGAAAAAATATATTTAACAAATGGAAGCGTTAGCGGCAAACGGTACAAAAAAATAGCCAAATATTCAGGTGGAATACAAAATTTTACTTGCTATAATTATTCTTCTGTGATATAATTGGGGTATAAAAACTAGGAGGTGTGTTCCATGGATGAACAGATTTTGGAGGTTGAGGTTCAAAATCAGGAAGATACAAATACTGTAAAGATTGCCAACGACGTAGTGGCTACGATTGCAGGTATTGCAGCTTCGGAGATTGAAGGCGTTGCCGGGATGAGCGGCAATATGGTCAGCGGGCTTTCGCAGATGCTGGGCAAAAAGCAGCTTACAAAGGGCGTTAAGGTGGAAATCACTGATAATGACGTGGCGATTGACATTAGCATTATTATTGAATATGGCAAGAAGATCCCGGAGGTTGCCGGCAATATTCAGTATGCGGTTTCAACAGCTGTTGGTGATATGACCGGCCTGAATGTTACGGCGGTTAATGTACATGTTACCGGCGTGCAGTTTGTGGAAGAAAAGGCAGAGGATGTTAATCTGGAAACAACTCCTGCTGAAGAATAGGCCATATTTGTTAATTTGCCTGTTTGGGGCTATTGCCGTTTGGCCATAGCCCTTTGCTGTCTTAGACGGTTTTTAGCGCTGTGCCCGTAAAAAGGGCGAGGGTTCGGGCAGCTACACTTTAGTTGGATTAAGGGTGGATAGTTATGAGATTTTTAGAAAAAATGCTTTTGTTTTTATTTTGTTTGTGCCTGGGGGCCGTGGGCGTCGGCGGTATTTGGGCCTGCTATGACGCAAATCTTTTGCGCTATGTAAACTGGCTGGCCACCATGATGACGCAAAACCGCTGGATTACTTTGATCATCGCCGCTTGTCTGCTGCTTTTGGCAATTCTGCTGTTGTTCGGCGTGGTGTTTCATTCGTCCGGGCGCAAAAAGGAAGGCGGCAATCAAAACGTGATTATTGTCGGCGAGGCTGGCGCTAATGTGCAGATCAGCACAGCAGCGGTGGACTGCATTATTCAGCAGCAAAAAAAGGATTATCCGGCTATTAAGGAGTTGGAAAGCAAAATCAGCCAATCCGCGGACGGCGCACAGATTTTGCTGAAAGTGGTGGCTTCGGCAGAGGCAAATATTCCCGAGTTGGCTAATAATCTGCAAAACTCTGTTAAACAACAGCTGGAAAATATGGTGGGGCTGAAAGTGGCGGCGGTGAAAATTATTATTGCCGATGTTATCGCTGACAACAGCGCGCCTGATTTTAATATCGAAAAAAAAGATCCAACACTTTAAAGCCGGAACAGGAAGCCGGTTTGAACAAAATAAGGAGGCGGTGAGCTGTGGGTTTTATTGATTGGTGCAAAGAGTTTGTTTATAAGCACCCGGCAACTGCGCTTGGTTTGCTTTTGGGCGTGCTTTTGGGATTGTCTTTTGCCGCCTTCGGTTTTTGGCGAACCTTTGTTGTGGGCCTGTGTATTGCCGTGGGGTTATATATCGGCGTTAAAGTGGACGCCGGCGAGGGGCCGGATTTTCAAGCTATTAAAGAGCGCTGGCATAACCGGCGCAAAAAACAAGGAGGACAGGGCTTTTGAGCAGGCATAAGGCGCGGGAAACAGCTTTTTTGATGCTGTTTCAGTTGATTGAGGGCGCGAATGAGTGGCAAATGGCGGAATATACCCTTAACCAGGCGGAACTGCCGGCCAAATCGGCGGATTTTGCGGTGGCTTTGGCTGACGGCGCCTGGCAAAAGCGTTTTGAAACCGAACAGTATATTCGCCGTCTGGCCAAGGGTTGGCAGTATGAGCGTTTGTGTTCGGTGGACAGGCTTGTGCTGCATTTGGCGATGTATGAATTGAAATATTTGCCGGAAAGCCCACAGCCGATCGTGATTGACGAGGCTATTGAGTTGGCGCGCGAGTTTGGCACCGATGACTCGCCCGGCTTTGTTAACGCGGTGTTGGATAAGTTTGCCCATGCGGTTTTGAATGAAAAAGCTGCTGATTATCAGTTAGACGCGGCGCAGCTGAATTTGGCGGAAAAGCGGCTTAAACAGGCCGAGGCCGAGCGGCAGGCGGCGGCGGAAAAGCTGGCCAGGGCGGCGGAGCAGGCCTGGGCGGAAAAGGCTGCGGAGGATACCATGGCGGCGGCGCGCAAGGCGGCGGATAAAAAATTCGCCAAGCAGGGCAAAGCCCAGCCTGCGCCGGAGCCGGTGCGTACTTTCCGCAAAATTCGTAAGGCGGACATCACCGAGGCTGACCGGATTGCGCCGGAGCCGGAGGATTTGCCCTATAAATAATTATGTATGAATTAGTACAAGTAAACGAAAAAACATATTATATTGACTGCCCGGCGAAAATAGGCGTTTATCTGGCGGCTGAAAACGAAATTTATTTGATTGACAGCGGCAACGATAAAGACGCCGGGCGTAAAGTACGCCAAATTTTGGAAAAAAACGGCTGGCATTTGCGGGGGATTTTGAATACCCATTCTAACGCTGACCATATTGGCGGCAACCAGTATTTGCAGGCGCAAACCGGCTGCCGGGTTTTTGCCGGTGGTATTGAGGCGGCTTTTACCAGTTATCCGCTGTTGGAGCCTTCGTTTTTGTATGGCGGTTTTCCGGGCAAGGATTTGCGGCATAAGTTTTTGTTGGCCAAGCCCAGCGTGGTGGAGCCGTTTAATTCGCCGGCTTTTCCGCAGGAGGTGGAGGTTCTGCCGCTGCCCGGCCATTTTTTTGATATGGTTGGTTTCCGCACGCCGGACGATACGGTGTTTTTAGCGGATTGTTTGAGCAGCCGGGAAACTTTGGATAAATACGCGGTGGCTTTTATTTATGATGTGGAGGCTTATTTGCAGACTTTGGCGCTGGTGGAGAAAATGCAGGCCAAAGTTTTTGTACCCTCTCATGCGGAGGCCGGGGAGGATTTGCGCGATTTGGTGCAGTATAACCGCGCTAAGGTTGAGCAGGTGGCCGAGCAGATTTTGTGTATCTGTCGGGAGCCTTTGCCCTTTGAACAGATTTTGCAGCGTGTGTTTGCGGCCTATAATTTGGTGATGAACTTTGAACAGTATGTGCTGGTGGGCAGCACGATACGTTCTTATCTGACCTGGTTAAAGGACGGCGGCAAAATTTCCGCTGATTTTGTGGACAATATGCTGTTATGGCGTACAGTTTGAGATTTTTTAATTAAGCTAAGCAATCGTTTTTTTTGCTTGACAAAGTTGGGTATGGGTGTTATAATAAAAGAGCAATAAAAATTCAGCAAAAAATTGCAACAAAAAGCAAAACGAAAACCCCTTGGAGGTGCGACTCCAAGGGGTTTTCTGGGCTTTAAAGGCATAAGGCTGGCAACGGAATGGGTGAGCAAATAAGCTAAAAATAATTTATTCTTCCGGATTAAATTTCAATAACAAATATGGTTCAACTTCTAAAATACTTGCTATATTAAAAAACGCATCCATTGATATACCTCTATACATATTAGGCGCTTCAATAGAACCAATATGTTGCCTAGTAACTCCTGCCATTTCAGCTAATTGTTCCTGTGTTAAATTACGTTTTTTGCGATAATAAGAAATAGCAAAGGCTAAGTTTTGGTATCTGTTAGTATAATCAAAAAGCCATTTTTCTTTAGACACAATATCACCTCTGGAATATATTTTATCCAAAGTTGAAAGAAAATTAAATAATTTATAATGCGACTATTGACGCATAATAAATAACAGTATATAATGTATTAGTAACAAATATTATTTATTAGGCGGTGATTGTCGTGCATGAAATTGTGAAGAAAGATTTGCAGGATAGTATTGAGCGGCGAGTGAGTGAAATAGTGCTGGAATTAGAGGCGGACAAGGAAAGAACCCCCTTAAACCAGCTTTTAATCTGTGTGTTGAAAGCGCAGGTGGTAATCTATCAGGAATTAGACAGGCTGGAGGATTTGGCTGATAGTCTGCAAAACAATAAAGATAAAATTGACGCCAGTTCCAGGGAGTTTTTAAAACTTCGCGCTGTTCTGACCGAAATGTGGATAAATAATATTATGGCCGTGCGTCTTAACTGTGTCGACGAAGATGTTCTGAATGAAATGATCAAAATGGACGAAAGAATAGAAAAACTTGAAGAAAATATGCCGTTAGCTGAATTGCTGTAAAAAGCTGTAAAAAAAACGCCACCCGTTCAAAACAACGAGTGGTGTTTTTTTTTTTTTGGATTTTGTCTATTCGTCCTCGTCAAATAACAGGTCGTTATAAGCGTCCACAACCATTTCCCATTCCTGATCATCTTCAATATAGGAGAAAATCTCTTCGCCGTTATCGCTGGGATCGATCCGGAAAATCACTGCCTCGTCCTCTTCGTCCTCTTCGCCGGTGTTTTCGTCATTCAAGGGCAGCAGAAAAGCGTAACGTTTGCCGGCTATCTCCAACATCTCGATTATTTCAAAGTCGATAGCCTCGTCGTTATCATCCAGCAGGGTGATGATATTATCGTTGGTAAGCTCGTTTTGCGTCATGGTAATTCCTCTCTTTAGGGTTTAATATTAAGATTTTATATTGTTGGGATTTTCCAGATAGGTGGATAAAATCAGGGTGGCCGCCAGTTTATCCACCACCTGGCGGCGTTTTTGCCGGCGGCAGTCGGCCTCAATCAGCGTGCGGTGCGCGGCTACCGTGGTCAGACGCTCGTCCTGAAAATAGACCGGCAGCTGAAACTCCTGCTTAAGCAGACTGGCAAAAGACTGCACTCTGTCCACCGCCGGGCCGCGGCTGCCGTCCATATTGAGGGGCAGGCCCAACACAAAGGCCTGCGGCTGATATTCCTCCACATAGCGGCGAATGGCCGCCATATCCTCGGCGTGGCTGCGGCGGCGCAAGGTTCCCAGTCCTTGCGCGGTCAGCCCCAAAGGATCGCTGACGGCTACGCCGATATAGGCGCTGCCAAAATCAAGGGCCAATAATCTCATCTGGTTTGCTCCTGATTTTTCAGATAGCTAGTTACAAGTTCTTCCAGCAAATCATCACGTTCAATACGCCGAATCAGGCTGCGTGCCTGTTTGTGGCTGGTGATGTAGGCCGGATCGCCGGATATGAAATATCCCACCAGCTGGTTTACGGGGTTATAGCCCTTTTCCACCAGCGCCTCATAAACGGTTAGCAGAACATCGCGGGGATTGAGATTTTCCTCGTCGCTTTTTTTGAAGTACATTGTTTCTTCCAGCTTGTTGTCAGGCATGTGGCAACCTCCCTTATTATTAATTTAAGCGCCAATAAGCTTTTTTATGCCAGTTGGCCGGCAATAACCTGGCAGGCGGCTTGCAGGGCCTCTTGAATTTTGGCTGGGTCTTTGCCGCCGGCCTGCGCCATATCCGGACGGCCGCCGCCGCCGCCGCCGCAGGCTGTGGCCGCTGCTTTGATAATATTGCCGGCGTGCAGCCCTCTGGCCAGCAAATCCTTGCTGACTGCCGCCACCAGCATAACCTTGCCGCCGGCCTCGGCCGCCAGTACAATCACGCTGTTTTCGCCCAGCTTGTCCCGGGTGCTGTCCAGCGTGCGGCGCAGGGCGTCCATATCTTCAGCCGGCATTTTGGCGGCCAGCACTTTGACGCCGTTAATATCCTTAATCTGCGCGGAAACATCATCGACGGCCTGTTTGTTCAGCTGTTGGCGCAGAGCTTTAATCTCGCGATCCTTCTCTTTATTTTCTTCAATCAGGGCGCTGATTTTTTTGCCCAGCCCGTGCCAGGTGGTTTTCAACAGAGCGGCGGCGTTGAAAAGTTCGCTTAAACGCTCCTGCATAAACTTTTGTACCTCGCTGCCGGTTACGGCCTCAATGCGGCGGATACCGGAACCAATGCCGCCCTCGCTGATAATCTTGAAAGAGCCGATATCGCCGGTGGCCTTAACGTGGGTGCCGCCGCAAAGTTCCATAGACGGCCCCATGGTTACAGTGCGTACGGTTTCGCCGTATTTATCGCCAAAGAACGCCAAAAAGCCTTTGCCCTCGGCCTCCGCTTTGCTCATAGATACGGTTTCCACCGGGACGTTTTGCAAAATCAGGCCGTTGACAATGCCCTCGATAACCTCAATTTCGGTAGGCGTCAGCGGGGCAATGTGGGCGAAATCAAAGCGCAGGCGTTCCGGCGTTACCAGAGAGCCGGCCTGATGTACATGATTGCCCAGAACCTGGCGCAGGGCAAATTGCAGCAAGTGAGTCGCGGAGTGGTTGCGCGCTGCCGCCAACCGCTGCTCTATATTGATTTGCGCCTGCACCATATCGCCGACTTGCAGGCCGCCGCGGGCAATAAAATGGTGCAGGAAAATACCGTTGGGCAGCTTGGTTGTATCTTTAATCAACAGTTCGGTGGCGTCATTCAGCTTAATCGTGCCGGTATCGCCGGCTTGTCCGCCGCTTTCGGCATAAAAGGGCGTTTCATCCAGAATAATATAGCCGTCTTCGCCGCCGGCTAACGTCTGCACCCGCGCTTTGGGCTCGCCAACCAGTAAAGCTAAAACCTTGGCCTGGCCGTCGGTTTGCGTATAGCCGCTGAATTTGGTGGCCGGAATATCCGCCAACAGGTTGGTCAGGGCCTGCAAATCCTCAAAATTGGTTTTAACATTGCGGGCGGCTCTGGCGCGCTGGCGCTGTTCCTCCAGGGCGGCCGCAAACTGCGCCTCGTCAAACTGCAAATTATTTTCTTCCAGAATATCCTTGGTTAAATCCAGCGGGAAACCGTAGGTGTCATAAAGCCGGAAAGCGTCCTGGCCGGAGAAAATCTGCGAGCCGTTTTCTTTCATTTTTTTGATGATATTGCTCACCATGGTTAGGCCGTCCAGAATGGTTTCGCGGAACTTTTCTTCTTCCGTCAGCATAACTTTGGCGATGAACTCCTGCTGCTCGCGGATTTCCGGATAGGCGTCGCCCATCAGCTCACAGACCAGGGGCACCATTTTATGCATAAAAGGTTCGGTGATGTTAAGGGCCGTGCCGTAGCGAACCGCCCGGCGGAAAATCCGGCGCAGTACATAGTTGCGGCCGTCGTTGCCGGGGGTTACGCCGTCGGCAATCAGGAACGTGCAGGCGCGGATATGGTCGGCAATTACCCGGTAGGGGAACCCCGCCTTGCCGGGATCGTAGGTGGTGTTGGTCAGCTTTTCAATGTAGGCGATAAGCCTGCGCATAACCGGGATTTCATAGTTGCTGTCTACGCCCTGCATAATGGAGGTGATGCGCTCTAAGCCCATGCCGGTGTCAATGCTGGGCTTGGGCAGGGGAGAGAGTTTGCCGCTTTCGTCGCGCTCATACTGCATAAAGACCAGGTTCCAAATTTCCATCCAGCGGTCGCAGTCGCAAACGCCCATAGCGCACTCGGGCGCGTCGCAGGTGTATTTTTCGCCCCGATCGAAGAAGATCTCCGAGCAGGGGCCGCAGGGGCCGGTTTCGCCCATGGCCCAGAAGTTGTCTTTCTCGCCCATGCTGTAAATCCGGCTGTCGTCAAAGCCGGTAACCTTTTTCCAAATCTGGCGCGCCTCGTCGTCGTCCTTATAAACGGTAACATATAAGCGCTCTTTGGGCAGTTTTAAAACTTCGGTAATAAACTCCCAGGCGTTTTTAATCGCGTCCTCTTTAAAATAATCGCCAAAGGAGAAGTTGCCCAGCATTTCAAAAAAGGTATGGTGGCGGGCGGTGCGGCCAACGGTGTCCAGGTCGTTGTGTTTGCCGCCGGCGCGCACGCATTTTTGCGCGGTGGTGGCGCGGGTATAGGGGCGCTTTTCCAGCCCCAAAAAGGTGTCCTTAAACTGCACCATGCCGGCGTTAACAAACAGCAGGGTGGGGTCGTTATGCGGCACAAGCGGCGAGCTGGCCACTCTGGTGTGCCCTTTACTTTCAAAAAACTGCAAAAAGGCCTCTCTGATTTGAGCCTCGGTGGTGTAATCACCATATTTTGGTTGCGTCATGTGTCAGATGTACTTCCTTTCTGGCAAACTGCCAAAAAATTTATTTTATCAACCTATTATAACACAGCCATTGCCGGAATACAAGTTTATGGCTTGTATTTTTTGTTGGTTTGGCTTATAATTATATAAAATATATAAAAATACGAAAAGGCGGAGAGTGGGAAAATGCCAAAAAAAATCAGTTATAAAACCAAAAACAGTATGAACAACAATATGAACGCCCGTCCGCCCCGGCAGGAAGAGGGCGTAATCTGCGGCAAAAATCCGGTGTTGGAGGCCCTGCGTTCTGGCCGTACCATTAATAAGGTGTTGGCCGCCGCCGGGCAGGAGCCGGGTTTTTTGCGCCAGGTGCGCGAGCTTTGCCGCGAGCGGCATGTGCCCTTTTTGCAGGTGGAGCGCGCCAAGCTGGCCGCTTATCCTGATAACCGGGGCGTGGTGGCGCTGACTTCACCTTTCGCCTATGCCGAAGTGGCGGATATTCTGGCGGCGGCCAGAGCCAAAGGCGAAGAGCCGCTGGTGATTGTGCTGGCCGGGGTGGAGGATCCGCATAACCTGGGCGCGGTGCTGCGCACTGCCGAGGGGGTTGGCGCTCATGGCGTAATCATTGCCAAGCATGGCGCGGCGCCGTTAAACGAAACTGCGGCGCGGGTGGCGGCCGGCGCGGCGGAATATGTGCCGGTGGCCAGAGTTTCCAGCATTGCGGCCACTCTGGACGAGCTGAAAGAGCAGGGGCTTTGGGTTTGCGGCACTCATCAGGAGGGGGCGCAGACGCTGTGGCAGGCCGATTTGCGCGGCGCTTTGGCCGTTGTTTTGGGCAGCGAGGGCAAAGGGCTGCCGGCGCTGGTGGCCAAAAAATGCGATTTTATGGTACAGATCCCGATGCGCGGCAAAATTAATTCTTTCAATGTCAGCGTTAGCTGCGCGATGGTGTTGGGCGAAGTTTTGCGCCAGCGTACAGCGCTATGAACGATGATAAACTTTTGCTGGCGCGTTTGACGGATAAACAGCGCCAATGTGAGCGGCGGCAGTATCCGGTATGCAGTGATTTCCTGGACCCCCGCCAGCAGGCTTTGGCGGCGGCGCATTTCGGCGGCGGTTGCTGTTTTTGGGGCGGTTTTGCCGAGGCCGAGCGCCGGGTGCTGATCTTTTTGCCGGATTATCTGGAGCCACTGGACGTAGACGCGGTGGCGCAAATTTGGCCGGACGAGGCCGCCTGCCCGCTGTTGGCGCTGCGCGCCGTGCCCACCGCCAAACAAAGCGGGCTTACGCACCGCGATTATCTGGGCGCGCTGCTGGCTTTGGGCGTGCAGCGCGGCAAAGTTGGGGACATAATGGTGCAGGAAGAGTTTGCGGATATAGTGATTTTGCGCGAACTGGCGGATTATTTAATGCTGAATTTTGCGCGCGCCGGCCGGTGCAGTCTGCGGCTGGAACTGCTGCCGGCGGCTGTTTTGCAGGCAGCGGCTCCCCGCACCGAAAGTCTTAGGCTTAACGTCAGCTCTTTGCGGCTGGACGCGGTGGCGGCGGTAGCCTTTGGCGTTTCCCGCGGCAGCGCTGCCGGAGCGATTGCCGCCGGACTGCTGGCGGTGGACGGGCTGCCAGTTTCCAAGGCCGATTTTCAACTGGCCGCCGGTTCTAAAATCACCTGGCAGGGCAAAGGCAAGGTGCGTTTGGCTGAAATCGGCGGCAAAACGCGCAAAGACAGGCTTTGGCTGCAAATTGAAAAATATATTTAAGTAAAAAAAAATTAAAAATAAAAAAAGGTTGTTGTTTGCCGGTAAAAATGATATAATAGAAATACTTGGCTTAGAAATTGTGATAAAGGAGCTGTATTTTGAGTAACAATGTAGATTCTGCCCCCAGCGGGCAGGGCAGTTGGTGGCGCAGCCGCACCTTTGAGGGCAAATGCTGGCTGATCAGCTGCACGCTTTTGATGATTTGCGGCGGTTTTTATCTGGGTTTTTGGTATAGCTGCCAAAGCCCCCGGCCAATCGACGTGCCGTATGTTACTGCCGACAGTTATTATGAAAATCAACAGGCGGCGCAGGCCGTTTTTAAGGATTATCTGGGGGCGGACGGCGTGCTGACGGTTTTGTTGTTGGGCTGTGATATGCGCGACGGCGAGAACGTGGGCCGCTCTGATACCATTATGCTGGCCTTTGTGAACTTACAGACCGGCAGCGTCAATCTGCTTTCTGTTCCCCGCGACACCCGGGTGGCGCTGGCCGAGGGCCGGGGCACCACCAAAATTAACCATGCTTTCGCTTATGGCGGGGTGCCGCTGGTGCGCAAAACGATTGAAAGCTTTTTGAATTTAGAAATTGATCGCTATGTTATGGTGGACTTTGAGGGGTTCGCCGATATTATTGACGCTTTGGGCGGTATTGATTATAATGTGGAAGAACGTATGCTGAACGAATGGGAGCATATTGATTTGCAGCCCGGCCAGCAGCACTTAAACGGCAGCCAGGCCCTGGCTTATGTGCGCTGGCGGGAGCCGCTTAAGGCGGATATTGGCCGGGTGGAGCGTCAGCAGGCCTTTTTGGGCGCGGTACTGGATCAGGTGATGAGCGTGGGCACGATCTTTCGGCTGCCCAAGCTGATTGGCAGCATTAACAGCAGTATCCAAACTGACTTCAGCCTAAAAGAGCTTTCTTCGCTGATAGAGATTTATCAGAGTTTTGTTTCGGTCAGTTTCCATTCGGACATGGTGCCCGGTGAGGGCGTTTATATTAACGGTATCAGCTATTGGCAGTATGACGCGGCCCAGACCGGCGCGCTGGTGCAGTCTATGCAGAATTTTACGGCGGGCGTTTGAAAATAATCAAATAGTTTACAATCAGTACAAAAAACACACTTATAATATAACATAGAAGAGGTACGAAATGGCGATTTATAATGTAATAACTATTGGCGACGATATTTTGCGGGAGCGGGCGGCCACCGTGCGCCGCTTTGACCACCGTCTGCACCATATGCTGGACGATATGGCCGAAACCATGTATGAGTTTGACGGCGTTGGCCTGGCCGCGCCACAGATTGGCGTCAGCAAACGTATTGTGGTAATTGACGTGGGCGACGGCCTGTGCGAGCTGATTAATCCGCAGATTGTGGAAAAATCCGGCAATGTTCTGGGGTTGGAGGGCTGTTTGAGCGTGCCGGACAAACAGGGTTATGTTTATCGGGCGCAGCGGGTTTTAGTGCAGGCGCAGAACCGCTTTGGCGAACCGATTGAGTTTGAGGCGGAAAACTATTTTGCCCGGGCCTGCCAACATGAAATTGACCATTTGAACGGCGTTTTGTATGTAGATAAGCTGGCCCATCCCACAGAGCGGGAAATTGCCGAAATTGAAGAAGAAGAGTAAAACGAACTAGCAGAGTGAAGCAGGAGGGATTTTGGCATGAATAATGAGCGCGGCCCGAAAATAGTATATTTGGGCAGCCCGGATTTTGCGGTGCCGGCGCTGGCGGCTTTGCTGGGCGCGGGCTATCAGCTGCCTTTGGTGGTAACCCAGCCCGACCGTCCCAAAGGGCGCAAAAAACAGCTGGCGCCGACGGCGGTACGGCAGTTTGCCGAGCAGGCCGGGCTGCCGGTTTTGGCGGTGGCCGACGTTAATCAGCCGGAGGTTGTGGCCCAAATTGCGGCGGCCGAGCCGGATTTGCTGGTGGTGGCGGCTTTCGGCCAGCTTTTGCGGCCGGCGGTTTTGCAGCTGGCCCCCAGGGGCGCGGTCAATATTCATGCTTCTCTGCTGCCGGAATACCGCGGCGCGGCGCCTATTCAGCAGGCTTTGATGGACGGTTGTGAGAAAACCGGCGTAACGCTGATGTATATTGCCGAGCGCCTGGACGCCGGGGATATTTTGGCCCAGGCGGAGTGTGCTATTCTGCCGGAGGATAACGCCGGAACGCTGCGGGAGCGGCTGGCAGCTTTGGGCGCGGATTTGCTGCTGGCCAAGCTGCCGGAAATTTTGAACGGCCAGCTGGCCGCCACCCCGCAGGACGAGGCCCTGGCAACCTATGCCGGCAAAATTACCGCTCTGCACGAATTGCTGAATTGGGAGCAGGAGGCCGAAACTCTGCATAATCTGCTGCGGGGGCTGACGCCGGATACCTCGGCTTATACCTATTATCAGGATGAACACGGCTGGCAGCGGCTGAAAATCTGGCGGATGGAGGTGGCGGAGCCCTGGGGTAATGCGGCCTCTGCCGGAACAGTTTTTGGCGCTGATAAAGATGGCCTATTGGTGGCGGCGGGCGAGGGCGCGCTGCGGCTTTTGGAGGTTCAGCCGGCCGGTCGGGGGCGTATGCCGGCGGTTAGCTGGTGGCACGGCCACCAGAATTTGCACAAAAAGGGGCTGCGTTTTCATTCGGCAGCCTCAGAAAATAATTAGGCGGAAAGGGGAATTGTTATATGCCTTTTTACACTTATGATTTGACCTCGCTGTTGTTTATGCTGCCCGGCGTTTTGGTGGCGGCATGGGCGCAGGCTATGGTCAGCGGCAACTTTAATAAATATTCGCGGGTGCAGTCGGCCCGCTGTATCACCGGCGCGGAGGCGGCGCGGCAAATTTTGAACAGCAACGGGCTTTCACATATCGCTATTCAGCACGTTAGCGAAACCCTGGCCGACCATTACGATCCCGGCAGCAAGGTGGTGCGCCTTTCCGACGAGGTTTATAACAGTACCTCGCTGGCGGCGGTGGCGGTGGCGGCGCATGAGTGCGGCCATGCCATTCAGGACGCGCAGGAATATCAGCCTATGCGCTGGCGTTCCATGCTGGTGCCGGTGGTTAACGTCGCCACCCAGGCGGGCTGGGTGGTGCTGTTCGCCGGTCTGATCTTGAGTATGTACGGTCTTTCGGTGATCGGCGCGCTGTTGTTCTGCGCGGCGCTGATTTTTCAGCTGGTTACCCTGCCGGTGGAGTATAACGCCTCGTCGCGGGCGCTGACCCTGCTGGAGGCCGAGGGTATTTTGGAGAGCGGCGAAATCGGCGGCGCAAAAAAGGTGCTTAGCGCGGCGGCGCTGACTTATGTGGCATCGGTAATCGCCACGGTGCTTCAGTTGTTAAATATTGTGCGCATGATGTTGATGTACCGGCGCAACCGGTGGTAAAGCCGATGACGAAAGACGCACAAAACAGCGGTAATAAAAGCGCCCGCCGGCTGGCGGTGGAGGTTCTGCGCCAGGTGGCGGCGGAGGGGGCTTACAGCAATCTGGCTTTGGCCCGGGCGCTGCGTCAGAAGTCGGCCCCCCGGCTGGCGGCGGAGCGCGCCTTGCTGACAGAGTTGGTTTATGGTACTTTGCGGATGCAGGGTACCATAGATTATATCCTGACATGCTTTTGCAAACAGCCTCTTGGCAAATTGCCCTTAAACATTTTGTTGATTTTGCGGCTGGGCGTTTATCAGCTTTTGTTTATGGAAAAAATCCCGGCTTCGGCGGCGGTGAACGAAAGCGTTAAGCTGGCCCGGGTTTTCGGCCATCCGGGAACGGCGGCCCTGACCAATGGACTGTTGCGCAATGTGGAGCGTCAGCGGGCCAATATCTGGCAGCTTTTTCCCGCGGTGGAAAGCCAGCCGGCGGAATATCTGGCGGCGCGCTTTTCGCATCCGCTCTGGCTGACCCGGCAGTGGCTGGCGCGCTTTGGCCTGGCTGAAACCCAGGCGCTTTGCGAGTTTGATAACCGGCCCGCCCCTTATGCGCTGCGGGTAAACACCCTGAAGACCAGCCGCGGCGAACTTTTGCAGCAGCTGGGAGAGGCGGCGCGGCCCATGCGCTGGGCGGAGGACGGCCTGATTTTGCAGGACAGCGCGGCTTTGGAACGGCTGCCGGCCGGTTTGCTTTATCCCCAGCAGGAAAGTTCGATGCTGGCCGCACATATTTTGCAGCCCCAACCGGGCAGCCGGGTTTTAGACGTTTGCGCGGCGCCGGGCGGCAAAACCACTCATATGGCGGCGCTGATGCAGAACCGGGGGGAAATTCTGGCTTTGGATCTGCACGAGCATAAATTACAGTTGCTGCGGGATAACGCGGCCAGACTGGGGATTGACTGTATCCAGACCAGAGCGGCGGATAGCAGCAATCTGGTGGATATACCGCAGAACTCGTTTGATTATGTGCTGGCCGATGTGCCTTGCTCCGGTTTGGGGGTTTTGCGGGCGCGGCCAGACGCGCGCTGGCGCAAGCAGGAGGGAGTCAGCGCGGAGATTGCCCCGCTGGCTCTGGCTATTTTGCAGCAGGCGGCGGACAAGCTGAAACCTGGCGGCGTGCTGTTGTTTTCCACCTGCACAATCAGCGAGCTGGAAAACGAAGATAATCTGGCGCGGTTTTTGGCGGCCAACCCCAATTTTGCGCCAATGCCAATTAACCAGGCCGAGGGGCTTTTCGCCGGGGCTTATGCCAAACAGATTTTGCCGCAGCGGCACGGGTTGGAGGGTTTTTTCTATGCCCGGCTGATGAAGATAAATACTTAAATTTTGTTGAGTATAGATAGATAAAGAGAAAATAAAGTGGAAAACAAACTTAAAGAACAAAACAATACAGATTTTTGCGCTCTTTTGGGCAAAAACGCCCAGGAATTGCGCCAAATTTGCCAGGATTTGGGTATGTTGGCTTATAAAGGCGGCATATTATTTAGCTGGCTGCAATCCGGCGAACTCGATTACCGCAAAATGAGCAATTTAAGCAAGGCTGACCGCGCCCTGCTTGATGAACGCTATCCCCTGCGCCTGCCGGAAATACGGCGCGAGCAGCGCAGCGCCGACGGCAGCTGCGCCAAGCTGCTGTTGGATTATGGCGAGGGGATTTTGGTGGAACTGGTGATTATGCTTTATCAGCGAAGCCAAAGCCGCAGCCGCCATACTCTTTGTATCAGCACGCAGGCGGGTTGCGCCATGGGCTGTGCTTTTTGTGCGACCGGCCTGTCCGGACTGGTGCGCAATCTTTCAGCCGGGGAGATTGTGGCCCAGGTTTTGCAGGGGCAGCTTTGGTTGCAGCGTCAGGGGCTGGGCAGCGTTACCAATCTTGTTTTGATGGGCATGGGCGAGCCTTTGGCTAATTATGCCCAGGTTTGCCAGGCGATCAGAGTGCTTAACGCCGAGGCCGGGCAGAATATTGGCCAGCGGCGCATTACGGTTTCCACCTGCGGGCTGCCTGCGCGGATTCGCCGCTTTGCCGACGAGGGCTGGGAAATTAATCTGGCAGTTTCTCTGCATGCGCCGGATGATGAACTGCGCGGCAGGCTGATGCCGGTGAACCGGCGTTTCCCGCTGGCCGAGCTGTTGGCGGCCTGCGATTATTATACGGCCAAAACCCACCGGCGCATTAGCTATGAATACGCTTTGCTGCGCGGCGTTAACGACAGCCCCCGGCAGGCGCAGGCTTTGGCGGCGCTTTTGGCCGGGCGGCTGGCGCATGTCAATCTGATACCGGTAAATTTTGTAGAGGAAACAGGATTTTGGCCCAGCAGCGACGAAACATTAAATAAATTTGCCGCATTGCTGCAAAGGCGCGGCGTGGAAACCACAGTTCGGGAAAAGCGCGGCCTGGATATCGACGGCGCTTGCGGGCAGCTGCGCCGCCGCGCTGTTAAATAGCTAAGTTAAGCGGATAACGTTAAATTGATAGTGATAGGTTAGATAAGCCGGGAGGTACGGTGCGAGTATGAAATATGCGACTTTTACGGTCCGGGGGCAAGGCCGGGCCAACAATGAAGACTGCCTGCGGGTTTTGCCGGAGGCTGGTCTTTTTATGGTCGCGGACGGTATGGGCGGGCATTTGGCCGGCGAGGTGGCCAGCCAGATTGCGGTGGAGGCGGTGGCGGATTATTTGCTGCAAAATACCGGTCAGCCGCCGGAGGTCAGGCTGCGGGGGGCTATTGCCGACGCTAACAGTAAAATTTACGCGGACAGTCTGCGTCAGGAGGAACACCGCAACATGGGTTCCACCATCGCTTTGGTTTGGCAGCAGCAGGATCGGGTGTATCTGGCCCATATTGGCGACAGCCGGATTTATCATTTTAATCATGAACAGGCCCGCCAGCTGACGCATGATCACTCGTTGGTTGGCCAAATGCTGCGCGAGGGTATTATTACCCCGGAGCAGGCTTTTCGTCATCCGCAAAAAAATGCTCTTACCCGCGCCCTGGGCGTGGAGGCCAAGGCCCGGCCTGATTTGCAGGTGTTTGAACTGCCGCTGCCTGGTTTCCTGCTGCTTTGCACCGACGGCCTTTCAGCCTATTTGCCAATGATCCAGGTTTTGCCCCAGGTGGCGGCCAGGGTACATTCCGAACAGATGCTGCCGGTGCTGGCGGAGCTGGCCAAAGAGGCCGGCAGCAAGGATGATATAACCTGCGTGCTTTTGTGGCAGGAGAAAGGAGGCGGCCCGGGTGAGTAATTTACTTGGCACGCTGTTTCAGGAGCGTTATCAGGTTTTGGACGTTTTAGGCTCCGGCGGTACATCCGTTGTCTATAAGGCCAAGGATATTCTGCTGGACCGTCTGGTTACAATTAAAATTCTGCGGGATCAGTTTGCCCGGGATGAAAAATTTGTCAGCCGCTTCCGTAATGAGGCGCAGGCGGTGGCCCGGCTTTCGCATCCCAATATTGTCAGTATTTACGACGTGGCCTTTGCCGGGGGTGTGCATTATCTGATTATGGAATATGTGGAGGGCGGCAGCCTGAAAGAGTATCTTGATCAGCAGGGGCCGCTGCCGGTTGAAGAATCTCTGGATATTTTCCATCAGCTTTTGAACGCCTTGCAGCATGCCCACGAAAATAATGTGATCCACCGGGATATTAAACCCCACAATATTTTGCTGGATGTTAAACATAATGTTAAGGTTACAGATTTTGGCCTGGCCGTTACCACCACTGATTTAACCCACCAGACTAATAACGACGTGATGGGTTCGGTTTACTATATGTCGCCGGAGCAGATTAAAGGCGAGCAGGTTACGGCGGCCACCGATACCTATTCCGCCGGTTTGCTGCTTTATGAAATGCTGTGCAACAGGCGGCCCTTTACCGGCGACAGCGCGGTGGAGATTGCCCGCCAACACTTGCGGGGGGCGGTAACGCCGCCGCATAAGATAAACCCGGAGGTTTCTACTGAACTTTCTTCTTTTGTAATGAAAGCGGTTCGCCGGGATAAGCAGCTGCGTTTTGCTGATGCCGGCCAAATGCTGGCGGAATTCCGGGCCATGCAGAACCGCAGCCGCAGGGTTAGGGTTAAACCGATTATTCTGCCGGTTGCGCCAACGGTGAGCGGCGGCCCGGCCGAAGCTGCCGAGGAAGAGGCGCGTACGGTGGTGGTTAAGCGGCATATGACGCTGCCGGAAAATAACCGGCGCGGCTTTGCCCTGTTTCGGGATAAAAGGCCAACCTCGGCTTTTTATATAACGCTGTTTATGTTTTTGTTGCTGGTGGTGTTGGGCATTTCGGCGTTTAGTATCCTCAAAAGCATTAACACCGAAAACCGGGAGGTGGAGGTTAAAAACTACATCGGCAAAACTCTGGACGAGGCGGTAGCCCTGTTGCAGGAAGATGATTTGCAGCATAGCATCAGTTATGAATACAGCGCGGAATATGCCAAGGATGTAGTGATTGGCCAAAATATTGCCGCGGGACAGAAAGTTAAAGTCGGCCGGTTTATCGAACTGACCGTGAGCCAGGGCAAGCAGACTTTCCCCATGCCGTTGCTGGAGGGGATGACTCTGTCCGAGGCTAACGTAACCCTGGGCAATAACCGCGTGCAGCTGCAAACCACCGAAACCGTCAGCGATGAAGTGCCGGCCGGGCGCATTATCAGCCAGGAGCCGGAGCAGGGCGTGGAGGTTTCGGCGGGCAGTACGGTTTCGGTAGTGGTCAGCAAGGGCAAGGAGATTGTCGTGCCGGATTTGCGCGGACGCACCGAGGACGACGCGATGGTCTATCTGGTTTTGCAGGGGTTAACTATGGGCGAGGTGAAAAGACAGGAAAGCTTTGAATATGAAGAGGGCTATGTTATCGGCCAGAGCCTGAACCCCGGCGACCAGATTTTGGAGGGCAACAGTATTGATTTGACGGTATCCTCCGGCCCTGGCC
Organism: uncultured Bacillota bacterium; assembly: GCA_948907985.1. Lineage (GTDB taxonomy): Bacteria > Bacillota > Dehalobacteriia > UBA4068 > UBA4997 > Avidehalobacter. Next base: position 3,272 of record CAQWMM010000031.1, on the reverse strand, counting down.
CGCAGAGCAAAACCGCCCGCGTTTCCTATACTCTGCCTTATGGCGAAGATGTTCAGTATACGCTGGTGATCGAGGTTGAGGATACGCGGGGTACGCATGAGGAATACAAAAATCAGCACAACGGCGGCGAGACAATCGTCCGTGATGTTACGATTTATGGCAGCGGCACGGTTAAGGTTTATTTGGACGGCGATGTTGTATACAGCGAAAACGTGCAATAAGGGCTAAGCTAAAGGCTATAGATATTGGTATTTATATGGATGAAAAATTTTTGCAGGGCGTTTTGCTGAAAGCCCACGGTGGTTTTTATTTCGTGCAGGCGGCAGACGAGGTTTACACCTGCGGCCTGCGCGGCCGCCTAAAACAGGAACTGAAAAACGAGCCGCTGGGGCTGCTGGCGGGGGATCTGGTGCGGCTGGAAAGAACGGCGGCCGCAGCCGGGGTGATTGCCGAACTGCTGCCGCGCCGTAATTTTCTGCCGCGCCCCAAGATTGCCAATTTGGATCAATGTTTGGTGGTGTTGGCGGCGGAGCACCCCAAGCCGGATTATCTGCTGTTGGACAGGTTACTGGTCTGCCTGTTGGCGGCGGGAGTCAAGCCGGTGATATGTTTTAATAAGCTGGACACGCCGGCGGCGCAGCAGCGTTTGGCGCCGCAGATGACGGCCTACCGGCAGGCCGGATTTGTGGTGTTGGCGCTAAGCGCCCTGCACCAGCAGGGGCTTGAAGAACTGGAGCCGCTTTTGGCGGGCCGGATTACGGCGGTGGCGGGGCAAAGCGGCGTTGGCAAGTCCACTTTGCTGAATTTGCTGCAAAACCAGCGCCTGCAAACGGGTGGTATCAGCCAAAAATTACAGCGTGGCCGCCACACCACGCGGATGGTTGAACTTTTGCCTCTGCCGTCGGGCGGCTGGATTGCCGATACGCCCGGGTTTTCCCGTCTGGCGATGCCGGATTGGCTAACGGCGGATAATTTAGCGCAGTTTTGGCCGGACTTGCAGCATTGGGGGGCGGATTGCCGCTTTGACAGCTGCCGGCACGATCAGGAGCCGGAATGTCGGGTTAAAGAGGCGGTTGCGGCGGGCTTACTGGATCGGCAGCGGTATCAGCGTTATTTGCAGCTTTTGAACGCTTTGTGCGAAAAGAATAGTTAAAATTTGAAAAAAATAACCTAAATTAACAGGATAGGGGCTGATGAAATGATTAAAGTTGCGCCCTCGCTTTTGGCCGCCGATATGGGCGATTTGCGGGCCGCGGTTGCCCGGGTGGAGCAGGCCGGCGCGGATTATCTGCATTTGGATGTGATGGACGGCAATTTTGTACCGAATATTTCCTATGGGGCGGCGGTGATTAAGGCTCTGCGGCCCAACTCGGCGCTGTTTTTTGACGTACATCTGATGGTGGAGGAGCCGGGGCGTTTTCTGGCGGATTTCGCGGCGGCCGGGGCCGACCTGCTGACGGTGCATTATGAGGCCTGCCGCCATCTGCACCGGGTTATTCAACAAATTAAGGCCCTGGGCGTTAAGGCCGGGGTGGCGCTTAACCCGGCCACGCCGGTGGAGGTTTTGCGCGATATTCTGCCGGATCTGGATTTGGTGCTGCTGATGAGCGTTAATCCCGGTTTCGGCGGTCAGTCCTATATTGAGGGCTGCACGGCGAAAATTGCCAGAGCGGCGGCGCTGCTTAAAGAATTGGGGTGCCGGGCGGAGCTGGAGGTGGACGGCGGCATTTATGCGGCCAATGCCGCCCAGGTTATCCGCGCCGGCGCTAACGTGCTGGTTTCCGGTACCGGCGTTTTTGGTCAGCCGGATTGGGCGGCGGCCATTGCCGCCTTGCGCGGCGCAGCCTGCTAAAAAAAATCTGTTTTTTTAGGAAAAATTTGCGCCGGGGTATTGTGTTTGCAAATCAGTAATGCTATAATTAATTTGTAAAATTTTATATAGGGGGGATTTTTATGGTAGACGCTATTTCTGGTGTGAACCCTTATATTCACAATAAAGCAAATGTTCAGCTGGCAGGCGGCATTGGCCGGGCGTGGCAGGTTTCGCGCGTGCATAGGGCGGCTATGCCGGGCGTGCCGGTGCAGCCGGTTGCCGCTGTAACTCCTGTTGCTGACGCCAGCGCTAAGCCGGAGCCGGTGGGGCTTGGTTTGCCCCAGGGTGCGGCGGCGGATCTGGCGGAAATGAATGTGCGTCAAAATATGCGGCCTTTTGAGGGCGAACAGATTTTAGCAACTTCGGTGGGCGGGGCCTGGCTGGGCGAAAAAGCCGGCTCCACGGAGATACCGGGGCAGCTTTTGCGTCTGGCTAATGAGAATACCGGGACGCCCTTGGGTTTGCCTAATGGAGAGGACGAGGCCGCCCGCATGAAGATTTTAGGCGGCGCTGAGGAAGAAGAGTGGCAGATGCGCCTGCCGGGCGCGCCTAAAGAAGAAGAGCCTTTTAATCTGTTGAAGACGGCGGAGGAAGACGAGCAGACGGAAGAGGACGACGCTTTGAACGGCGCCCAGGAGGCGGCGGAAGACGGCAAGTGCGAAACCTGCGAAAAACGTAAATATCAGGATGGTTCTAACGACGCCGGCGTTTCTTTTAAGACGCCGACCAGGATTGATCCCAGCCAGGTGGCATCGGCAGTGCGCGGGCACGAAATGGAGCATGTTTATCGTGAGCAGGCCAAGGCCAAACGCGAGGGGCGCAAGGTAGTAAATCAGACGGTTACCCTGCATAATGCGATTTGCCCGGAATGCGGGCGTGTCTACATATCCGGCGGCACCACCAAAACCTCCACGATGGCGGACGTGGCGGCTAACGCCAGCCGACAGGTTTTGGCTAACCAGCAGGCCGGCCGCGGCAATAGTGGCGATGAGGCGGCTTAATGAGGCTGCCTGAAAAATAATGCAATATTTTCACCGCTTTTTACCATACTATTGATATATTGTTTGCTGTGTATCAATGGTTGGCATTGTAAAAGGCGGTGTTGTTGTGTCTGAAAACAGGACGGAGCAAAAAACAAGCGAGCGGCAGCTGTATTTGCGTAGCCGCCGCCGGCAGGAGCGCCTGTTTGCCGCCCTGCTGACGGTCAGCCTGCTTATCATGCTAATATATCAGGCCGGGTTTTATCTGTATCAAAATCAAAAACTGGCCTGGCTGGGTTGGGAACTGCCCCTGGAAAACTGGTATGGCTCTAGTTATGATGAAGTTCTACCAACGGTTAAGCAAAACGAGGGGCTTTGGGGAACCATAACTTTGCAGCTGGCGGATTACAGCGAGCTTA